>DASXOZ010000028.1 GCA_036493895.1 Candidatus Binatia bacterium
GCTGGTGCCTGACCCCGCCATCGACCCCGAGATCGCATGATTGCCCGAGGCACGCATCTCACGCGAACGTCGCACGGGAACTGATGCGCGCAGCGCGCATTGCCGCGCGCTGCGTCACCCCGGTTTCACTTCCTCGAAGTCCGCATCGACGACGTCATCGCCCGACTTGCCCGGGCCTCCCGCCGAAGCTCCGGCGCCCGGATGTGCCCCGTCTCCGCCGCCCTGCTGCGAAGCTCCGTCGGCCTGGGCCTTCTTGTACATGACCTCGGCGAGCTTGTGCGCAGTCTTTTCGAGCTCGTTCTTCGCTTCGCGGATCGCATCGACGTTCTCGAGCTGCAGCGCGGGCCTTGCCTTTTCGACCGCCGCCTTGACTTCGCTCTTGAGCGACTCGTCGGCGGCTTCGCCGGCATCGGCGAGGCTCTTCTCGAGGCGGTAGATCATCGTGTCGAGCTCGTTGCGGGCGTCGACCAGCTCGCGCTTCTTGTGGTCTTCGGCCGCATGCGACTCGGCGTCCTTGATCATGCGGTCGATCTCGTCCTTGGAAAGGCCGCTGTCGGACTTGATCTCGATCCTCTGCTCGCGGCCGGTGCCCTTGTCCTTGGCGGACACGTGCATGATGCCGTTGGCATCGATGTCGAACGTCACTTCCACCTGGGGCATTCCGCGCGGCGCCGGCGCGATTCCCGTCAGGTCGAACTGGCCGAGCAGCTTGTTGTGCACGGCGATCTCACGCTCGCCCTGGAACACCTTGATCGACACTGCCGGCTGGTTGTCCTCGGCCGTCGAGAACACCTGCGCCTTCTGGGTGGGGATCGTCGTGTTCTTTTCGATCAGCTTGGTGAACACGCCGCCGAGAGTCTCGATGCCGAGCGACAGCGGAGTGACGTCCAGCAGCAGCACGTCCTTGACCTCGCCGGCCAGCACGCCGCCCTGGATCGCCGCGCCGATCGCGACCACTTCGTCGGGGTTGACGCCGCGGTGCGGTTCCTTCTGGAACAGCTTGCGCACGTGCTCCTGCACCGCCGGCATGCGCGTCATGCCGCCGACCAGCACGACCTCGTCGATCTGCGCCGCCGAAAGTCCGGCGTCGCGCATCGCGGTCTGGCAGGGGCCGTCGAGGCGGTCGAGCAACGGCGCGCACAGCGACTCGAGCCGGGCGCGCGTCAGCTTGATGTTCAGGTGCTTCGGGCCCGACTGGTCGGCCGTGATGAACGGCAGGTTGACGTCGGTCTCGGCCGACGTCGACAGCTCGCACTTGGCCTTCTCGGCCGCTTCCTTCAGGCGCTGCAGCGCCATGCGGTCCTTCGAAAGGTCGATGCCCTGGTCCTTGCGGAACTCCGCGACGAGGAACTCGATGATGGCCTGGTCGAAATCTTCGCCGCCGAGGAAGGTGTCGCCGTTGGTCGCCTTCACTTCGAAGACGCCCTGGCCGAGCTCGAGGATCGAGATGTCGAACGTGCCGCCGCCGAGGTCGAACACCGCGATCTTGCGGTCGCCCGTCTTGTCGAGGCCGTAGGCAAGAGCCGCCGCGGTGGGCTCGTTGATGATGCGCAGCACGTTCAGGCCGGCCACCTGCCCGGCGTCCTTGGTCGCCTGGCGCTGGCTGTCGTTGAAGTACGCAGGCACGGTGATCACTGCGTCGGTGATCGTCTCGCCGAGGTAGTCCTCGGCGGTCTTCTTCATCTTCTGCAGCACCATCGCCGAGATCTCGGCAGGGCTCATCACCTTGCCGCCGAGCTTGACGTACGCGGCGCCGTTGTCGGCGGGCACGACTTCGTAGCCGAGGTGGGTGCGCGCCTTGGCAACGTCGGCGTCGTCGTAGCGGCGGCCGATCAGGCGCTTGACCGCGTAAACGGTGTTGCGCGGATTCGTGATCGCCTGGCGCCGCGCGATCTGGCCGACCAGACGCTCGCCGCTGTCGTTGACCGCGACGACCGACGGCGTCGTGCGACCGCCTTCGGAGTTGGCGATGACAGTCGGTTGCCCTCCTTCGAGGACGGCCACGCAGGAATTGGTGGTACCGAGATCGATGCCGATGACCTTGCCCATGGGTTCCCTCTTGCAACGAAAGCCGCGGGCCTCAGTGGACCTCGGACGGCCTTCGGGAATTTGTGCGCCTCGTCGCGCCTTGGATGCTAGGTAAGCACCGAGACCGACAGCGCAAGCCCAATTTCAGGATTCCTGATCCATTGCCGGGTCGTCTTGCGGCGCCCTTGCGACCGAAACCATCGCGGCGCGCAGCAGCCGGTCGCGGATCCGGTATCCCGCGCGGAAAACGGCGACGACGGTGCCCGGTGGGGCCTCGTCGGTCGCGACCATCGTGACGGCTTCGTGCTCGGCCGGGTCAAACGGCTTGCCTTGGGCCTCGATCCTTTCGACCCCGTTGCGCTTCAGCGCAGACAGCAGCCCCTTGAGCACCAGCTCGATGCCTCCGGTGACGGCGGGGCCGGCGCTGCCCGCGTGTCCGAGGGCCCTTTCGAGGTCGTCGATGGCCTGCAGGATGTCGCGGGCCAGCGACTCACCGTCGTAACGCGCCCTGTCTTCGAGCTCGCGCTGGTGACGCTTGCGGATGTTGTCGAGGTCGGCCTTGGCGCGCACGAAGCGCTCGTAGTTTTCCGCAGCTTCCTTGCGCGCGGCGTCGAGCTGGTCTTCGGCGGTCGCGATTGCCGGTTCGGCGTCCTCTCCGGTCGCATCCACGGATGTTGCCGCCTCGCTGCGGTTGGCCGCGGTTTCGCGGCGGCCCTCGGAATCGGCGCGGGTAGCCGAGGTCTCGCTTTCGTCGCGTTCGGTCATGACGGGGACGCCGGGGCGCACGCCGCGGCGGCCGGAAGCTAAGGCGCGGCTGCCGCCTGTCAATGCCTCCCGGGCCAGCTCGGGCAGAAAATTCGTGGTGCACGCTGCACCGCGGGGGGTCGGGCAGGTCGAGCAGCCTCGCGCGATGCGCAGCGGCGCCCCGGCGACGCGCCGGCCTTGCCAATTGGGCGGGGGCGACGTTTTCTGGGCCCGGCGCCGCGCTGCGGGCGTGCGCCAGCTGCGCCCGCGCGGGCCAACCCGCGCAGGCTCAACATGGAAGAAACCGTCACCAGTGCCTTCGTCCTGAGGGGCCGCAACTTCGGCGAGTCCGACCGCATCGTCGTGCTGCTGACCGAGGCCGCCGGCAAGATTTCCGCGATCGCGAAGGGGGCCCGGCGCTCGACCCGTCGCTTTGCCGGGGGTGCTCTCGAGCCTTTCCAGGAACTCCAGGTGCGGCTTGATCGTAAGTCTCAGTTTTCATTGGCTTTTCTTCACGAGAGCCGCGTGCTCGGGTCGAACCGGGCGTTGGCGGCCAACCTCGATGCCTACGCGTGGGGCTCCTATTTGACGGAGCTGGCCGAGTTGATGACCGCCGACCGGGACCCCTGCCCCGACCTGTATGAGCTCTACCGCGACGTCGTCAGCCGCCTCGGCCGCGACGCCGTCGAGCCGCTGGCTCACCATTTCGTGCTCGGGCTGCTCGACCGCAGCGGCTGGGCACCCGACTTCGACGCCTGCGGAATCTGCGCGGAGCCGGTCACCGAGTACTCGCGGCCCATCCTCGACAGCCGCGGCAGCGGCGTCATCTGCGCGCGCCACGAAGCCGAAGCCGCCGGAGTCGATCCTTCGAGCGGGAGCTTCCGCCCTAGCCGCCGCGTCATCGATCCGGAGCTGATGGCGTATGTCCGCGAAGCCGCCGCGAGGGTTCCGCCGCAGGCGTCGCCCGACGTCGCGCGGCTGGCCACTGCGCTGCTCGAGCGGCTGGTCGACCTGCACCTGCAAAAGCCGCTGCGCTCGCGCGCGTTCCTCAAGTCTCTGGCGCGCGAGTTCGCGGACGGCACAAACCAGACCGACGAGAACGCGGACAAGGACGCCTCGGGAGCGAGCCCCGGTGACCTCGAAAAAAAGGAGCTGACGTGAAAGCGATCGTGATTGCCGAATACGGGGAACCCGAAGTACTGACGCTGCGCGAGCTGCCCGACCCGCACGCGAGTGCCGACGACCTGCTGGTGAGCGTGCGTGCGACGGCGCTCAACCGGGCCGATCTGCTGCAGCGACGCGGGCTCTATCCGCAGCCCGGCGCGAAGCCCGAATTCGAAATTCCGGGGCTCGAGTTCGCGGGCACCGTCGCCACGGCGGGTGCGGCAACGACAGGTTTTTCCGCCGGAGATCGCGTGATGGGACTCCTCGCCGGCGGCGGTTACGCAGAGAAGATCGCGATCCACCACCGCCTGGCTTCGCCGATTCCGTCGTCGCTCGGCTTCGAGGAAGCGGCGTCGGTGCCGGAGGCGTTCATCACGGCGCACGATGCTCTCGTGCAGTGCGGCTTTACGTGCGGCGAGAGCGTTCTCGTCCACGCGTGCGGCTCGGGTGTCGGCACGGCTGCGATCCAGATTGCGCGCGCCATGGGCGCATCAAAGATCTTCGGCACGGCGGGATCGGCTGCAAAGCTCGAGCAGGCGACGGCGCTCGGGCTCGACGTCGGCATCGACTACAAGAGCGAGAATTTCGCCGAACGCATCGCGACGGAGACGGGCAAGCGCGGCGTCGACGTGATCCTCGACTTCGTCGGCGCGTCCTATCTCGAAGGGAACCTGCGCTCGCTGGCCGAGAAAGGCCGCATCATCGTCATCGGCCTGATGGGAGGCTTCACCGGCGACCTGCCGCTTGGCATGCTGATGCAGAAGCGCGCATCGATCCGCGGCACCCTTCTGCGGGCGCGCTCCCTCGAAGAGAAGGCGGCGGCCACGCGCGCGTTCGAGAAGAGCGTGCTGCCGCACCTTGCCAGCGGCCGCATCCGCACGGTCGTCGACACCGTCCTCCCTCTTGCCGAAGCCGCCGCCGCGCACCGCCTGATGGAATCCAACGCAAACTTCGGAAAAATCGTGCTACGCGTGTAATGGGGTCAGGCACCAGAGGAATAGTGCCTGACCCCATTCCTCTGGTGCCTGACCCCATTCCATCCCCGTTATGCCGGGGCGCGGATGCGGCCTCGCTGCACGAAGAGGCGCAGCACCGTGTAGATCGCGCGGGCGATCTCCTTGCGCGAGATCTTCGAGACGCCCTCGCGGCGATCTTCGAACAGGATCGGCGTCTCGCCGACGGCCGCGCCGGAGGCCTGCACGAGGTAGAGGATCTCGATCAGGAACGAGTAGCCGTTCGAGAAAATCTGGTCCAGATCGACCGCCGCCAGCGCCTCGCGGCGATAGAAGCGGAAGCCGGCCGTGCAGTCGGCGGGCTCGAGCCCGAGCAGCCCGCGCGCGAACGCATTGGCGCCGCGGCTGAGCAGGCGCCGGTGCAGCTTGAAATCGCGCGTGCCTCCGCCCGGCACGTAGCGCGATCCGATCATCACGTCGCTTTGTTCGAGCCCCGCGACGAGGTCGGGGATGTAGCGCGGATGATGCGAGAAATCCGCATCCATGGTGCCGATCGGATCCAGCCCGAGCTCCTGGGCGCGGCGAATCCCGGCGATGTGCGCCGTGCCGAGGCCGAGCTTGGCGGGGCGGTGCACGACGTGCAGGCGCGAGTCGCGCGCCGCGTACTCGTCGAGCAGCCGCCCGGTGCCGTCGGGAGAATTGTCGTCGACGACAACGACGTGGGCGCCGAGCGGCAGCGCAAGAATCGCGTCGACGAGACGGACGATGTTCTCGCTCTCGTTGTACGTCGGGATGACGACAGCAGGGCTCGTCGCGGGGTCGGGCATTCGGCGTCGTCGTATCGTTGCGAGGCCGCGCGTTGTCAAGGAACACGCGGCGCCGGTGTGCTGCCCAGTCGCGCGACGTCTTCGGCAGTGACATCGAACACGTAGATCGAGCGACCAATTCTCGCGACCGGCTCGAGCCGGTCGTACCAGCTCCATGCGCCGGCGCGCACCCCTCGGATGCCATTGCCGGCGTACGTGATCGCGTAAGGATAACCGCCGAGGAAGTTCGCGCTGATCGCGCAAAGGCCCGGCGCGGGGGCCGGGGACGGAAGCGTGAAATCGATCCCGTAGACTTTCGGATCGACGTGACCGAAATAGCCGATGCACGCGCTCGTGCTTCCCCGTCCCTTCAGCCAGGCGGCCAGCCGCCCGAGGTCCTGTCCCCAGTCGAGATTCGAATCGAGGAGAAGCTTTCGGGAGTGCTCCGGGCCTCCGGCGAACTCGTTGAACCACGACAGGGGATCGGGCTCGGCGACGACGAAGTTGACGGCCTGCCACGCGAGCAGCCCCGCAAGAATCCAGCGCCCGGCAGCGCGCCCGAGCAGCACGTCGGCGCCCTGTGCCGCGATGAGGATGAGAAAAGGAAACGCCGGCAGCAGGTAGCGCACTCCGTAGTCCTTCGCGTAGTGGAACGACAGGAAGTACACGAGCAGCAGCGGGGGCAGCAGCAGCCACAGCGCCGACGCGCGCTTCTCGGTGCTGCGCAGCAGCACAGCGGTAGAGAAAAGACCGAGCGCGAGGAGCGCGATCGTCGGAATCGGCGTCTTCAGCGCCAGCGCGACCAGGTAGTAGTACCACCATCCTGTCTGCGACCAGCGCCCGTCGAGGAACGCGGGATATTCCCCCGCGCTGCTCGCGGCGAGCTGGAAGCGAAGGCCTTCGAGGAGCGGAGCCGGCAGCGGAAATCCCGAAAAGCCGTACGACGCGAGAATCGCGACCCAGGCCGACGCCGCCATGATCGCGCCACCGACGACGAACCACCGCAGCGACGGGCCGTCCCAGCGCTGCCACCGCAGCGCGACGAGCAACGGCACCAGCGGCGCAAAAAGCACCGCCGTTCCCTTGACGACGAACGCGAAACCGAACAGTGCCCCGGTAAGCGCCGCCCAGCCCCATTCGCGAGTCGATGCGAAGCGGTCGGTCGCAACGAGGGCGGCCACGAGCAGCACGCTGACTCCGAGGTCGAGCGTGGCCACCGCGCTATGAGCAACGAGCGGAGGCATCGTCGCGAACAGGAACAGCGCGACGATCGCGGCCGCAGGGCTCACAAGCTCTCGCGCGCGTGCGAACAACAGCACCCCGAGCCCGACACCGAGCGCGACAATCACCAGGCGCGCCGCGAAAAACAGGTCGAGATAACGGTCGCGATTGAGCTGCATGAAGCTGGTGCCGAAGATCCACGGCCCCCAGCCGGTGCGGTTGTCGCGCAGCCGCGGGTCCGCGTCGATGCGCGCGTCCATCGCGGCAAGCGGAAGCGCCATCAGCATCTTCAGAAGCGGAGGGTTGGTCGGATCGAACGAAAGATCGCCGGTGCGAAGTTGGTAGAGCCCGGCCGGTACGTAGACGAACTCGTCGGGAGTCGGCGTGTTCGTGCGCGCCGGAATGACGGCGCCGAGCGCGAACACGGCCAGGAGGACGATGGCCGCAACCAGCCGCACCATCGGGCGGCCGGCAGCGGCCTGCAGGCTGTCACCGGAATCGGAATCGAAATCGGCCAGCGAAAGCGACGCAGCGGCGCGCGACGATTCGGATGGTGAAGGTGACGTCGGGCGAGCCGATGTGGATGCCGGCGCCACCGGCGAACGCGCAGTGCTAGTGGCGCTGCGTTCGCCGGCAGAATCTTCGCGCCTGCCGCTTCCCGCGGTTTCCCCCGGCCGCGGCGCCCGGGGCGGCTTCCTGCTGCTTTTTCGCGTCATCGCAGTCCGAAGCCACTATTTCGAGCGTCCGCCGCGAGTGCCGACGAGCTGCTTGCGCCGGAAGCAATCGACGGCGTGATCGTTGACGATGCCGGTGGCCTGCAGGTGCGCGTAAACGATCGTCGTGCCGACGAAACGGAAACCGCGCTTCTTGAGATCCTTGCTGATCGTGTCCGACAGGTCGGTGCGCGGGGGATAATCCTCGATGCGTCGAAGACCGCTCGAGACGATGGGCCTGCCGTCGACGAACGCCCAGATGTATTTGGAGAACGAGCCGAACTCCTTCTGCACGGCCAGGAAACATCTGGCGTTGGCGACCGCGCACTGCACCTTGAGACGGTTTCGCACGATGCCAGGGTCTTGCAGCAGTTTCTCGATGCGTGCCGGCGTGAAGCGCGCGACGCGCTCCGGATCGAAATCGGCGAATGCCGTCCTGTAGGACTCGCGCTTTCTCAGGATCGTGTACCAGCTGAGGCCCGCCTGCGCGGCCTCCAGCGTCAGGAACTCGAAGATGCGCCGGTCGTCGCGGACAGGCACCCCCCATTCCTTGTCGTGGTAGGCGACGTAGTCCGGCTTGCCGAGGTCCACCCACGGACAACGCTTGAGGCGGTCTGCCACTTCATCGCCGCGGCGGCTCAGGGCCGCAGCGCCTCGCTGCCCGCTGCTCCGCGCGCATCCGTGATGAACGACGACAGGGAGCGGGACTGAAGCCCTTTTCCGTCGAAATTGCCGTCGGCGAGCCAGCTTTCGAGCGCCGTGCGAAGCGCCGGCCACTGGCTGTCGAGGATCGAGAGCCATGCGGTGTCGCGACTTCGGCCCTTGACGACCATGTGCTGGCGGAAGACGCCTTCGAAACGGAAGCCGAGTCGTTGGGCAGCGGCCAGCGACGGGGCGTTGGCGCTGTCGCATTTCCATTCGTAGCGGCGGTATCCAAGGTCGTCGAAGACGCGTTTCATCATCAGGTACATCGCCTCGGTCGCAATCGGTCTGCGCTGCATTGCCGGCGAATAGCTGAGATGACCGACCTCGATCGTTCCCATCGCCGGCTCGATGCGCAGCCAGGCCGCAACGCCGACGGGCCTCTCGCTCGCGCGGTCGACGATTGCGAACGGGATCGTATGGTCGAGCGACTGGATCACCTGGACCGCATTCGCGTATTCGTCGGCCGTCGCGAACGGACCGTACGGAAGGTAGGTCCAGTTGCGGCCTTCGGGGTCGGCGCGGTACGCGTCGAAAAGCAGGCGCGCGTGGCGGCTGGCCTCCAGCGGTTCGAGGCGGCACAGGCGGCCGTCCATCGGCTCACGCGCCGGAACCGGACGCGGCGTCCATCCCGCCAGCGGAGGACCGACCGGCTGGCCGAAGCTGTTTGTCACCACCGGCATCGCGAACCGGCGCGCAACGTAGACGCGGTGCCCGTTCGATCCAACGCGTGCGCACACGTTCGCACCCGGAGCGTGCCGTTGGCCGCTCTTTCACCGGGGCTCCGGCGACGCTCCGGCCAAGCTGCGGCTCGAGGCGTTCCGCGGCACGAGAGGCTGCGGCGGATGTTCCCGTCCGGATTCGAGGCTGCGGCGGGCGCTCCGGGTCCGGATCCGGTGGCTGCGGCGGGGCTCCGGTCCGGATCCGGTGGCCGGCTCCGACCGAATTTCCGCTCCCCCAAGTTCTTGTGAACCACCCAATCGAGGGAGGGTTGACTGCCCGCCGGGCCACCATTAGCACCGCTTTGCGATGGCCTTTGCTTCGAGCAGAAGCGCGAACATGCCGCCACGGTTCGCCCTGGACGACGAGATCGGCCGCGAGCTGGACGCCATCGAGGAGCGCGGACTGCTCAGGCGCCTGAGGACGATCGACGGCGCCCAGGACGCGGTCGTCCGCGTCGATGGCCGCGACGCCGTCCTTCTCTGCTCGAACAACTACCTCGGCCTGGCCTCGCACCCGGAAGTCGTCGAGGCCGCGGCCCGCGCCACGCGCAACTACGGGGCCAGCGCCGTCTCCTCGCGCCTGATCTCCGGTCACATGAGGCCGCATGCGCTTCTCGAAGAGAAGATCGCGGCATGGAAAGGCGTCGACGCAGCGCTACTGTGGTCGACCGGTTATCACGCGAACATCGGCGTAATCTCCTCGCTCGTCGGCCCCGGCGACGCGGTCGTCAGCGACGAGCTGAACCACGCGAGCATCATCGACGGCTGCCGCCTGTCGCGCGCGCGCGTCGCCGTATACCGACACAACGATGTCGACAGCCTGCACGAGGCGCTCGCATCGTGCGCAGACGCGCGCCGCATCCTCGTCGTCACCGAATCGGTATTCTCGATGGACGGCGACCTGGCGCCGCTTGCGGCAATCGCCGATGCAGCCGAAGCGCACGGTGCCTGGCTGATGGTCGACGAAGCGCACGCGGCCGGAATCTTCGGTCCGGCGGGAGCGGGGCTGGTTGCCGAAAAAGGACTGACGTCGCGAATCGACGTGCACATGGGCACCCTCGGCAAGGCTCTCGCGAGCTTCGGTGCCTACGTCGCCGGCTCGCACCGCCTGATCGAGCACCTGATCAATCGCGCGCGACCGTTCATCTTCACGACCGGTTTGCCGCCGTCGGCTGCCGCGGCCGCATCGGCGGCCCTCGACATCATTGCGCGCGAGCCGGGCCGTGCGTTCCGCC
Organism: Candidatus Binatia bacterium; assembly: GCA_036493895.1. Lineage (NCBI taxonomy): Bacteria > Candidatus Binatota > Binatia (SeqCode) > Binatia bacterium. Next base: position 10,289 of record DASXOZ010000028.1, read on the forward strand.
TGCTCGAAAATGCGCGCTCGCTCGGACTGCGGCTTCGAGAAGCAGGTCTTCGCGTGCCCAACGTGGAAAGCCAGATCCTGCCCGTCGTGGTGGGCGATGCACGGCGCGCGGTCGCTGCCGCCGCCGCGCTGCTCGAGCGAGGCTACTATGTCGCCGCCATCCGGCCTCCGACGGTGCCGGACGGCACCTCGCGGCTTCGCCTGAGCCTGATGGCGACTCACCAAGAAGAACACATCGACGGCGTCGCCGCCGCTCTCGTCGAAATCCTCGGAGAGACCGCGCAGTGAAACGGGCCGCCAACGAAGCGCTGGCCGACGCCCGCCACCAGGCGCTCGTCGAAAAGGACCGGCGCCTGCTGTGGCACCCGTTCACGCAGACCAGCGAATGGCTCTCCTACGACCCGCTCGTCGTCGAGCGGGCCAGCGGATTCTGGCTGTTCGGAACCGACGGACGCCGCTATCTCGACGGCGTCTCCTCGTTGTGGTGCAACGTGCACGGCCACGGACATCCCGCCATCGTCGCGGCGCTGCACTCCCAGCTCGACCGTCTCCAGCACTCGACGATGCTCGGTCTTTCGCACGTGCCTGCGATCGAGCTTGCCGAGCGTCTGGTCGCGATGACACCGCTGCCGCTCACGCGCGTGTTCTACTCCGACTCGGGCTCGACGTCGGTCGAAGTGGCGCTGCGCATGGCGTTCCAGTACCAGCGCCAGAGCGGGCACCCCGAGCGCTCGCGTTTCGTCACGCTCGCCGAGGCCTACCATGGCGACACCCTCGGGTCGGTGAGCCTCGGATTCTCGGAGCCTTTTCATCGCGGCTACGAGGCGCTGACGTTTCGTGTCTCCAAGTTCGAGCCTCCGTTTCTCTGCCAGCCGATCGACGGGCGCGGCGCGTGCGACGACGTAGCGCTGGAGGAGGCGGCGCGCGAAAGCCTGGCGCGACTCGAAGCGCTGCTCGACGCCGAAGGCGAGCACGTCGCGGCCGTGGTGCTCGAGCCCCTGGTGCAGGGAGCGGCCGGAATCTGGCCGCAGCCGCCGTCGTTCCTGCGATCCGTGCGCGAGCTCTGCGATCGATCCGGCTGCCTGATGGTATGCGACGAAGTCGCGACGGGATTCGGTCGCACCGGAACGATGTTCGCCGTCGAGCAGGCCGGCATCTCGCCCGACATCCTGTGCCTGGCCAAGGGCATCACCGGTGGTTACCTGCCGCTGGCCGCAACGCTCGCGACAGAAAAGATTTACGAAGCGTTCTCGGGACGTCCGTCGCAGTACCGTGCGCTTTTTCACGGCCACACCTACGGCGGCAATCCGCTCGCGTGCGCGGCAGCACTGGCCAGCCTCGACGTCTTCGACGACGAGCAGACGCTCCAGCGCGCGGCCGAGGGAGGGCGTCGCCTCGGCCAGCTGCTCGATGAGCACGTCGCACCGCTGGAGCACGCCGGGCCGCCGCGTCGGGTCGGAATGATGGCGGCCTTCGACCTGTGGCGCGACGCCGAAGAAGGCGAGCGCTTCGCAACCGACGAGCGCCGCGCGCACCGCGCTGTGCTGATCGCACGCGATGACGGAGTGGCAATCCGCCCCCTCGGCGATACGATGGTGCTGATGCCCACGCTTTCGCTCCCCGACGACCTGCTGGAAACACTGGTCGTCACCACTGCGCGCGCCGTGCGGCGCGCGACCCGCGAGTGACGATGCCGATGGCCGCGCGTGCGATTTTCATCACCGGCACCGACACCGACGCGGGAAAAACGCTGGTTTCCTGCGCGATCCTGAAGGCGCTATCGCGGCGCGGCCTGCGCGTCGCAGCGATGAAACCCGTCGAAACGGGCTGCGCCGAAAAAGACGGCGTACTCGTCGGCACCGACTGCATCAAGCTCGCTCGCGCCGCCGGCGGCGCGCAGAGCCCGTCGGATGTCGCCGCGTACCTTCTGCGCGCGCCGGCGGCGCCGCTCGTTGCCGCCGAAGCCGAGGGCACGCGGATCGACAAAGACGTCGTGCTTGCCCGCTTCCGCGAGATCGCCGCGTCGTGCGACTTCCTGCTCGTCGAAGGTGCCGGTGGGCTGATGGTGCCGATGGCCGACGGGTACACGAGCTGCGATCTGGCGCGCGAGCTTGCGATTCCCGTCGTCGTCGTCATCGCGTCGCGACTCGGCTGCATCAATCACGCGCTGCTGACGCTCGATGCACTGGCGCGCGACGGGATTCCAGTGGCGGGCTACGTACTCAACGAAATCAGCGCCGGCGGCGAATACGAGCTGGCGCTCAAGACCAATCGCGACATCATCGGCCGCTTCACGCCCGCAAGGGACCTCGGCGCGATGCCGTTCATCGACGCGCTTCTTCGCTGCGACCTGGACTACCTGGCCGACCGCGCCGAAGGCTGCCTCGATCTGGATTACTTCACGGCCGGAACGTCGGCCTCCTGACAGGCTACGGGAAACCCCCGGACCTGGTCTGCCTGCTAGCGCACTTTGGCAGCGGCGAGCGCTTCGGCCCGCACGTCGGCAAAGGGCTTTCCGCTTTTTTGCGCGGCACGCGCAACGTCGTCGAATTCCGGCTCGGCAGTTTCCGATCCGTCGGGCCGTGCAACGGTCTTGATGCGAACGGGACCGCTCGTCGTCTCGACGACGTCGATCCGGCGCACGAGCACGTTGCGATGCACGGCGCGGTAGCGCACGCCGATCGACGTCGTATGCAGCAGGATCGCAGCCGCGAGCTTCTCGACGGAGCCGTGATCGCAAAGAACGCAGAGGCGCATCCCGAGCCGGCCCTTCTTCATCTGCAGCGGCAGCACGCTGACGTCGCGCGCGCCGCAGTTTCGCAGCACTTCGCATGCGGCCGCCAGCGCAGCCGGCGTCATGTCGTCGATGTCGGCTTCGACCTGCACGAGGCTTTCGTCGCTCACGTCGTCGGCCGCGCCGAGGAATACGCGCAGGACGTTGGGCCGGTCGCGAAGCCGCTTCGTGCCAGCGCCGCAGCCGCCGGCCTCGATCGTCATCAGCGGATGCATCGGCCGCGCCATCGCGGCCAGGATCGCCGCGCCGGTGGGCGTGACGAGCTCTCCGTCGCCGTCGCCCATGCGCACGTCGAATCCCTGCAGCAGTTTCGCGGTTGCAGGCGCAGGGACGGGGAGGCTTCCGTGCTCGGTGTCGACGAACCCGCTGCCGGACGGGATCGCCGAGACGGTGCACATCTCGATGTCGAGACGATCGAGACACCACGCCGCCGACACGATGTCGATGATGGAATCGACCGCTCCGACTTCGTGGAAATGCACGCGCTCGACCGGCACGCCGTGCACTTCGGATTCGGCCATCGCCAGCACTTCGAAGATCGCCAGCGAGCGGCTCAGCGCACCGTCGGGAAGGCCGCGGCGCTGCGCCTCTTCGAGCAGGTCCTGGATCTCGGGCCACAGTCGCTCCCGGGAATGAGCGGCCTCGTCGATCTCGACGCGAAAATGCAGCGCACGGATGCCGCCGACCTCGACTGCGTCGGCGGCGACCTCGTAGTGCGTCAGCGGCAGCGCGCAAAGCGCCTCGCGAAGCGCCGCGATCGACAGTCCCCTGCCGGCCCCGGCGTCGAGCAGCGCAGCGACCGTCATGTCGCCGGCGATGCCGGAACCAGCCTCGAAATGCGCGATTTTCATGCCGACAGGCCCGATTCCGGTCCCGGCGCGCGCCCGATGCAAGCGCCGGCGGGCCGGCTTGCTCCCGGCCCGGGCGATGCTACCATTCCGCGTTTCCGGAGCCGGACCACCGCCGTCTATAGCGAACCCGACCATGTTCCGATCCCCGTTCACCAACGAACAGCTCGAGATGTTCCGGCGACTGCTGGACGCGCAGCGCGCCCAGCTCATGGACGACGCCGGCAAGACCGTCACGCGCATGGGCGACGTCGCCGAGACTTTCCCCGACCCCACCGACCGGGCCGCCTGGGAGAGCGATTCGACGCGGGACCTGCGCATCCGCGACCGCGAGCGAAAACTGATCGACAAGATCGAGGAGACGCTGAGGCGCATCGACGACGGCACCTTCGGCGAGTGCGAGGAGTGCGGGGAAGTGATCACGATCGGCAGGCTCAAGGCGCGGCCGATGACCACGCTGTGCATTGCGTGCAAATCGGAGCAGGAAGCAGACGAACAAAGGCCCAATCGCCCCTGAGGCGATCATCGGGCGCACAAGGCTTGGGGCAGTAGCTCAGCTGGGAGAGCACCACGTTCGCAACGTGGGGGTCGAGGGTTCGAATCCCTTCTGCTCCACCAAGCCTTCATCCGCGACAGGCCGTACTCGCCGCATCGGACCAGCGAACTGCCGGTAGCCAATGAGACTTCTGGAGGCCCCAGGCCTCCGACGTGCACGCGATACCAGGCGCCCTCGCACTGGCGGATTTTTTTCTGTACGCCGTCTTCAGGGACAGGCGAGCTCACCGCCAAGCCCGAGCGCCGCGCGCAGGACAAGGAGCGCATCGGTCGCAGTGACCGCGGAGCTGTCGTCGACATCGCACACCGCCAGCGCGCATCGGCGCGCGTCGCTGGCGGCGAGCAGCACAAACAGAGCATCGCTGATGTGCGGCCTTTGCGTACGGATGCTGACCGGCTGGCCGCAGCGGACGATCTCGCAGTCGTTCGTGCAGGGCTGGCCGCCGTCATTGTCCGTGCCATCGTCGCACTGTTCGGGATACGCGACCTCGCCGTCGCCGCACGCCGCATCGCTTCCGCAGAACGAAACCGTTGCATCCTGGCCCCAGCATTCGAAGCTGCCGTTGGTCTTCAGTCCGCACGTGTGGCGGTAGCCCGCGGATATCTCGACGAACGGTCCTTTCGGTGCGTGCGTAAACAGGTCGGTGCCCCAGCAGTCGACCTCTCCGTCGGTTCGAAGTGCGCACGCAAACTCGGCGCCTCCGGTAACCGATTGGTACGCTCCACCCGGCGGGTCGAGCTGACCTTCCGTCGCATTCCCCCAGCATTGGATGCTGCCGTCCGGATGGACGCCGCAGACGTAGGTGCCGAGGCCGAGCTGACTGCCGGCGCCCGCAATGTGGACGAACGGTCCGGCAGGAACGACGGGATCAAACTGCTCGGGGAAGATCGAATGACTCCAGCACTCCGCGTCACCGTTCGGCCTGAGTCCGCAGCTGAACAGACCCGCGGCGGCAACCTCTGTGAACTGTCCTTCCGGCCCGTCGAGCACCGCACCTGTATCGGCGCGCCAGCAGGCGACGGTCCCGTCGTCGTGGACCCCGCAGGTGAAGTCGAGGAAGCTTGCGGAGATCTGCCGGAACTCGCCTTCCGGCGAATGCGCTGCGTAGGCGGAAGAGGAAGACCAGCACTTGACGGTGTGGTCGGGCCTTCGTCCGCACATGTGGTAGGTGCCCATCGTAATCTGGTCGAACGGTCCGGCCGGAGGCGGATACGGCGAGTACGGGGCCTCGTTGCCCCAGCACGAAACTTCGCCGGCCGTATCGAGCGCACAGCCGAACGCGCGGTGTGCAGTGTCGCCACCACCAGCCACGTGCGTGAAGGATCCGGTCATGGGAGCCTGAAACGGCGAGGCAACGTCGCTCTGCGCATTCGATCCGCCGACGCACACGAGGTCACCGTTGTCACTGACGGCACAGACGCGCATGTAGGACGGATACAGACCACGCTGCGCCGCGGTGATCTCACGATAGGTTCCAGCAGGGAACGGAATGTCCTCGTCGTGGTCGCGGCAGACAACCGCGCCGTGTACGTCGAGAGCGCAGCCGACGCCCAATGACGCAAGCGCAACGCGATCGTACTCGCCGGCGGGGAAATGCGGAAAAGTCGTGATGCTTTCCGCCTTCGTCCAGCACGCGATCGTGGCGTCGTCGCGAATGCCGCAACGCGACAGCTGCTCGCCCATCCCCAGCGACCTGAAGCGTCCGTCGGGCGCCGTCCATCCGTCGATGCATTCCACGGTTCCGTCCGCCCGAAGGCCACACGGTCCCTGCCAATCGACGAAAGTTCCTGCGAGCGGGATCGAGACGGAGGTGGGATTGTCGGCGGACCACTCTACAAGCGTGCCGTCTTCGCGAAGCCCGAGACACAGTGACCCCGCGTAGGCACCACACGACGGTTCGAGCGCGAGCAGCGAGAACTTTCCTTGGGGCGCCGGCGCCGTCACGTCCCACTCGTCGTTGCCGTAACCAAACCAGCACGCCACGGTACCGTCGCGGCGAATGCCGCAGCTTCGATCGGATCCGACGGAAACCTGCTTGAACGTACCGAGCGCGCGCTGACGGATCGGCGTCGTGGTCTGGGCGTCATCCCAGCACGATGCGACGCCGTCCACACGTACCGCACACATCGCAGTAGGCCCACTCGCCACGCTCGCCGCGAGGCATGACGGCGCCGCCTCCGCGGCATGGGAGCTGCCGAAGAGCACGGCGAGAGCGAGAAGGAATCCACGAAGCATGCTGTTCTCCCGAGGATGAAAACGGCCGATGCGGCCACGAACCTGCCGTGTAACGGGTTGGTCGAGGCAAGCCCAGCGGCAGCTCCCTGCGAAAAACGCCTTGTCCAGGAGGCCCGTGCAGCAGCTTCGGCGGGACGGTCCCTCACGGCCGGACCGGCGCGATCCGCGATCAGGTGATGATTTCGTATTTCTACTTACTTGCCATCGGGGTCGTGCCCGAGATCACGCGCCGTGTGCCTGGCGCCCCGTCATCCGTCCGCGATTCGGTAGCAGCGTCGGTAGCGACCGAATCACACCCCCCACCTTCTTCTCCGCAACGCGAATGTCGTACATCGCCTGAAGGTTCATCCAGAACTGGGGACTGTTCCCGAAGAAGTGCCCCAGTCGCAGGGCCGTATCGCCCGTGACGGCCCGCCGGCCGTTCAGGATGCCAGTGACCCGGTTCGTAGGAACCCCAAGGCGCCGGCCGAGCTCGGCGGCACTCATTCCCAGTTCTTCGAGTTGCTCGGCAAGATGTTCGCCGGGGTGAATCGCGCTACGTCCCATGTCACACCTCTCAATGGTAATCGACGATCTCGACGTCGGTCGGCCCCGCGGATTTGTACGGCCACGCAAAGCAAATCCGCCACTGATCGTTGATCCTCCCGCTCCACCAAGCCTTCATCCAGTACAGTCCACACTCGCCCGTTAGCGTAACCACGCGCGTGGAAACGCTTACGTTGTGGAGCGTGGATGCATGGCGCCGTGCGTTGCGTCGAATCGGACGCTGCGCGCTGGACATTCCCGGCGAGCACGACGAGCACGCCGATGGTCGCGTTTCTCGCACGGCGGACCCGGTGCGGTCCGCCGTGTGGCTATTTCAAACGGCAGAATGCGTCTACTGAATCTGAGTGAGGGTCAGATAGGCCACCGTCGTCAGTTCTCCCGCCGGGTCCGGAGCGCTCAAGTTCAAGATCGTGCCGGTTAGATTATTGATGCTCAGGGTGTCCCCGACAGCGAGTTGCACGAGCATCGAATGACCGACCAGGGAATTGGTGGTCGATCCGTTGTGAACAATCGAGCCGAAAACGGTGAGGCCATTCCGGACCAATCCGATGGAGTCGTTGATCTCGCCTGGACTGAATCCGAACGAGGCCATGTAGTCGCCCTCAACGGAGACGCTCACATTCCCGGTCATAGGATTGAACAGGAGACCGGCACCCGCCGAACCTGCGACAACGGAGAGCGGAAGCCCGGTACCAGGCAAAACCGTGACAGCATCTCCGCCAGGGATTATCTGGACGATCGACAGAGCGCTGTGAACCACGGCGCCACTCAGGACCTGCGCCTGGCAGTCGCCGCCGACCGGCATGATGCCGCTTCCGGTCACCTTGAGGAACGTGTTCTGCGGCACGTCGACGCCGACGAGCACCGCGGTCAGCCGATCGGTCTTCGCACTCTTGGCCGCGTTTTTGGGCGTTACGGTCTTCGTGGCGTCGATCTTCAGCGCCTCGACCGGCAACGACTGGCTGTAAACCGCCGGGTCACTGCAGTCCGCCAGCGCGTGGAGTTCCACTGTCAGCATCGTTCCTGCCGGGGCGCCCGTGCGCAACGGCTTGTCTTCGACATCGTAGTAGACCGGGACCTTGGCCGCGCCGGCCAGCGCAATCGTCGCGTTCAAGAGCATTGCGGCAACTGCCGCGCCTGTGATCGTTCTTCGCATCATGACATCCCTCGAGGGCCCCCATGTGGGACCGTTTCCCAGGATGGCTCTTATCATACGCCCGCGATCAGCACAGTGGCGCACCTCGATGATTCAGAGAGGCTGCTTCGACGGAACCTACGATGAAAGCCGGGTCTCGCGCAACGCGGACGGGAAGCTGAGAGCGCGCGGGACGCGCTGACGCAATCGCCGCGACTGCCGGGGCGCAGCATCCGCTGCGCCCCGGCAAGCTCACGTCGCAACGTTCAGAGAAAGCGCATCGCGGGTCAGAGAGTCCGCACCGCCCGCACGCGGAAGCTGGCGTCCATCGAATGGTGCGTCGTCGTTCCGAACGCAGTCACCGTCCACGCCTCGACGGCGCCGAAGAAAGGAGACGAGGACCAGTAATCGTCAAAGGCCGTGCAGCTGCACTCGGTCACCGTGCAGCCCGCTGGACACGCGGTGCGAAATCCCGGCGCGACGGCCGGGCTGGCCACGTCGAGGTCCGACAGCGCCTCGAGCTCCTTGATGTTGGGAAGGCGCCAGTCCTTGTGGCCGGCGAATCCGTCGGTGGTATCGCTGTTGAGCCCACCGATCTTCAGGTACGCGTTCGACCACGTGTACACGTTGTCCATGTCGTGGGTCGAACTGTCGTTGGCGAGCTTCTCCCACATCAGGCCGGTCGCGGGATCGCTGATCGTGCCGTCGCCGTTGTCGATGTAGTTGTGCCGGACACCGTTTTGCAGATCCCCGTCCTGGCCCGAGGTTCCGCTGCAGGCAATCTCGCCGGCGTCGGGATCCACGCAATCCGTGATCCCGGTGACCAGGGGACCGCCCGGAGGCGGACAGTCGAGCTTGACCGGTTGCCCGACCGAGGCCCGGAGCACCGCGAGCGCATCAGTCGCCGTCAGGTTTCCGCTGTGGTTCACGTCTCCACAGACCGGTCCGATATTGCCCGACCACGCGGCCGGTGCGTCAAAGGCCACGGCCAGAGCAAACACGAGAATTGCGGCAATCTTTCGCATCGAAGGGTACTCCTTGGAACCGCCGCGCGGGAAAATCCGCGCCGGGTGTCCCTTCCTGACAGTCTTCAGACGCTGTGGTCAAGCGGTCGTGGTGGCGACGTCGTAAGCAATCCACTACTCGCGAGATCACGCGACGTCACGCACCGCGTGCGATCAGTCCCGCGAGCCTGGTGCCATCGAGGACAAGACGACCACCGGCGGCGGATCGAGCGACTCGGAATTGGTGTCGGACGCGTCGAGGACTTCGATCCGGAACGACTCGGGCGCGAGGTCGTCGGCGGTGCGGAAGCCGCACCGTATGATCGGGCTCGGGGCGTGGAAACCCTGCAGGCTGATCATTCCGATCCTGGCGACATCCTGCCGGGGATCGTTACCGGCAACGATCGCGTCGACCAGGACCACGCAGTCGATCTGGTCGCCGCTTCCGATGAAGCCGCCGTTGTTTCCGAGATACGTGACCTCGAACTGCAGGGCTCCGATCGTAACCGGCACGGCATCCCCGGGTTCGACTGAAAACGTAAGTGAGTAGTCGGTGGCGTTCCCGGTAGCGTTCCCGTTGCCGCACCCGTAGCCGGATGCCGTGATCGCGAGGGCCACGACCGCGCGTGGTGCGACGGCGCGGACGCATCGACAAAGGTTCATTGCGAAGCTCCTCTATCGCGTTCGCGAGACTGGCGGAAGTCGAGTGATGGAGCCCACACCACGCCGCAGCGGACGGCAGTTGCGGGCCACCGCAAACCACGCGCGCCCATCGCCCGGCTTGAGGAGAGCTTCGGTGATTCCGTCGGGGAAGCTGTTCGCGTTGGCGTACTTGGCGCCTTTGGAAAGCGACGGATTGCCCGATGCCTTCCAGCACTTCCGTCATCGCAGTCTTGCACGCCAACGTGGACGGCACGCACGTCGAGCGTGCAATCGTCAGCCGCCGGTCGAGCTGCCCTTATAGCTCGTCAAAGACTGCCTCTCGCGCGCCGCCGCGCGGTACCAGCAGCCGGTAGTGGTCGCACCATCGCGCGCGACGATCTTGGCGGACAGAGTAATGTTGTCCGGGAACAGGTCGGGCAGCGCGAGGTTCTCTCCCTTGCCACGGAAACGGAAGCCCCCGCCGAGCGTTGCCTTGACGAGACCGATTCCGTCCGCGCTGCCCGCGCGGTCCTTGTAAACAAACCCGTTGTTGCCAGTCAGCGTCCAGCACGGCTTGGTGCCGCACATCCCATCCGCAGGCACGGTCCCGCGGAAGATCACGTTGCCACCGTCGCCGCTGTCGGACTGGTACAGACACAGCGTATAGTCGGTCGAGGTAGTCGGATCGCCGAGGCTCGACTGCGGTACCGCGAAGTCTTCGAGCAGCGCGGAGACCTGCTGCCTCGTCCCCTTCGAGTCGAGCCGCACCGAGATCGACGCCTCCTTGTCTGCACGGTCACATGGGTCGCTTCCGGGGCCGACGCAGCCGGAGAGCGGGCTGCAATATCCGCACGGCGAACAGTCGATCGGATCACCGGCTACGCAGACGCCGCTGCCGTCGCAGGTGTCGGGAGTGCAGACGCTGGCATCCTTGTCGCACGAGGTCCCCACCGGCTCGGGCGCCGAGATCACGCAGGATCCCGCGTTGCAGTTGCCGCTTCCGCAGCCCGCAGGATCGGAGCACGCGGCAGTGTTGTCGATGTGCTCGCAGACGCCGGCGCCGTCGCACTTGTCGTCGGTGCAGACGTCGAGATCGTCAGTGCAGGCTGTGGCCGGTGGGTCGTAGGTGCAGGACGACGAGCAGCAGTCGCCGTCGAGCTGGTTGCCGTCGTCGCAGTCCTCGCCGTCATCGAGCTGCTGGTTACCGCAGCGCGATCCGGACACATCGGTAATATGGGTGAGGCATTCGAAAGCCGGTCCGGGGAGCAGCTGTGCGATATGCAGCTCCTGCGTGCCGGTGAACGTCAGACCGTCCGCGGCAACGCTGCCTTGGACCGAATTGGTGCCGCACAACGGGTAGGGTTGTCCCGGATCGATCGAAAACGCACCAGTCCCTTCGTCGATGTTCCCCGCATATGGCCCGTAGTAGTCCGTGCTCACCCGGAGGGTCCCGGCGGACTCGGTGACGTCCCAGTGCTCGCTCAACGCGCCGGTTACGTGCCACTTGCCGGACATGTCGTAGGCCGCATGCGCGTCGAGGCGCGATACGATCGTGGCCCAGATCACGGTGACGGCGGCAAGAAATCCGGCGTGTCTCCCGAGCATGGGAAGCGTTTACCACGAAAGCGCAACGGCAAGCGAAGACTTTCGCAATCTCGCCTGCGAGTGCCGACTCGGTAACAGTTCATACCGAAGTCACGGATTCATTGAGGAATTTTCCACGTTTTTCCCCAGTCCCTCCGTTCGCGTTTTTCGGAAACCCGAAAGACGTTCCGACAGCGCCGATCGAACCTCGCAAACGTTGCACTAGCCGGGGACAAACGGTTCGATAGCTGCCGTTCGGTTCGCGACGGAACCAGTCCACTACTTAGATCAACAGGGGAATACTCACCATGAAATGCAAGATCGGCGTTGCCGTCACGGCCAGCGCGATGCTGGCGTGTGTCACTTTTGCCGGCTCGGTATCTGCGGCCAGCACGCCCGCGGAGAAATGCGCATCATCCAAGATGAAGGCGTCCGGCAAAGCCTGGGCAGCGAAGGCGAAGTGCTATGCCACCGCACTGGCCTCCAGTAGCGACGTCGACCAGGGTTGCCTGGACACGGCGCAGGCCAAGTACGACGACGCATTCACCAAGATCGAGCAGGCCGGAGGCTGCTCCATCACCTCGAACGCCGCGTCTATCCGCACGAAGCTCGACAACGGCGTGGAAGACGTGGCCGGTGACCTCGGTTGCGGAAACGGCCATCTCGACGGTGACGAAGCCTGCGATGACGGCAACCTGGTGGCCAACGACGGTTGCAGCCCGACCTGCACCAATGAGTGCGGGGACGGTCAAGTGACGGGCTCGGAGCAGTGCGACGACGGCAATCTCGTCAACGGCGACGGCTGCGACAACAACTGTACGACCACCGCCTGCGGCAACGGCATCGTCACCGCGGGAGAGGTCTGCGACGACGGCAACGCCGTTAATGGCGACGGATGCGACAACAACTGCACCGTATCGGCGTGCGGAAACGGCGCGCTTGCCCCGTCGGAAGCTTGTGACGACGGCAACATTGCGGACGGCGACGGTTGCAGCTCGACGTGCACGCTGGAGACGACGTGCCCCTGCTGGACGACGGCCAGTCTCGACGGGCTGTACCCGATCGGCTACTTCGACCAGGCCGGTCGTGGCGGCGTGTTTTGCTATAACGGCGGCATCTACAATCTCCAGATGGTGTCAAACGATAGCTGCAACACCGGGCCGCCCGCGAACGACGACCTGGCTCGCGCTGGATTCGGAGTGTCGAATCAGTCCTGCGTCATCCTTTCCGACCAGGATCCGTCCAACAGCGGCTTCTGTCCGGCATGGTCACAAACCGTCAACATGGGTCCCATGACCACCATCCAGAACGTTGCCTGCTACTGGACGATGAAAAAGACGGCCATCGTTCAGGCCACCTGCCCCTGACGCGTCAGCAAGGCCAAGGAGACCGGGCGCGACTCACCATCGCGTCCGGTCTCGTCAGCTCGTGAGCCAGCGTGAGAGATGCTCGTACACCTCGGAATGTCCGAGCAACTCGAGATGGTGCGCTCGATACACGATGAAGGACCGCGACGGAGCGATCCCGAGGTCGCGTTGCGGATCGGCATGAGTCCCGAGCGCACTCGCGACCGGAACCAGGCCGTCGCCGACCAATCGATCGCGCGCGTCGCCGAGACTCCCGCCAGTGGTCGCGGCAGCGGCCAGGCAATCGATCCCCTTCGGCAGCGACAGCGGAATTCTCGTGTCATGCGCTCGCGAGAAACGATCGGCGGCGTGCCAGTCCTCGTCGAGAAGATTGCCGTGTCGAAGATCGGTGATGCCGGCGCTTCGCAGTCGCGCCAGGCGCGACAGCGGCGAAGCGTAGCGAATGCTGCCGAGCACCTCGTGGAACCAGTGGCCGCCGCGCTCCAGAGGTGCGCCGTGGTGCGGCGTGCCGAGAAAGGCGATGCGGGACAGCGACGTCGTCCAGGAGTGCGATGCGAGCCCGGCGTAGTGCACGGCGCTGCGAGCGACGAGGCCGCCCATGCTGTGTCCCACCAGCATCAGCTCCAGGTTGTCGGCAGGCCACTCGCGCGCGAGCGTCTCGAGCAGGGTTGCCAGCCGGCGTCCGTTGGTCGAGATGTGAAGCCCGCTGTTGTAGCGCAGGTACAGCGCAGTAAAATCGTGGTCGCGTTCGAGGCCGACGCCGTAGTCGACCGCTCGACCCTTCCATTGAACATCCGAGCCGCACAGTCCGTGCACGAAAACGACTACGCGCGGCGACGCGCTCGGAAAAACGCGGGCGAGTGCCTTGCGGCGAAGCTCGAGAGCGCGGCCGCCGGTGCGAAGCTCCATGCCCACTGCCAGTGGGTTGCCGCTGTCGGCAAGATGATCGCCGATCACGCCGTTCAGCACCGAGAGCAGCACATCACGCTCCGGCGTCGAAGCTCTCTTTCCGAGTAGCGGCACGATCGGCGTAAGAGCCAGGTCGATCCCGCCGCCGATGCACCGTGCCACCAGGCGAACCGACGAGTAGATGAGTCCGGAGAGGCCGCCGGCGCGACCCGACAACGAAGAAGCCGGCAGAGACGGCGGCCGTGTGACCGACTCGTGCATCGCCTCGACGATGTCGGTCACTGCGCCGGTCGCATCGGTGGCCAACCGGGCGATGCCGTGAAGGTCGGCCGCGTGAAAGTGAGCGCGCTCGCGCATGATCCCCTTATCCACGCTTTCCACTGGAAGTGCGAGTGCCTGCAAACGCAGCGAGCCTGGCCGAGTGTGGAGCGGGTTCCCGTACGATTCCAACGCCGCAACTACCGCGCGTTTACCTCGATTGCCGCGGGCGCATCCAACTTGAATAACGGGTCACCGGCCCAAGCGGTTGGTTTTGATGCCCATCGAGGAGTATTCCGCGATTCGCATCGCCAACTGGCTGTCGGGTGTTTTCGCATCCACCGGAAAATTCGCATGCCGCTCACAGAACCGGGTGCCGGACTAACGGACGCAGAGGCGCGTCGGCGCCTCGCCGAGCACGGCCCGAACGAGCTCCCGCGCGCCGACAAGCACGGACTCGGCGCAGTCGTGCGCGAAGTGATCAGCGAGCCGATGTTCCTGCTGCTGATCGCGGGCGGCGCCATCTATTTCGTCCTCGGCGACATCCGTGAGGCACTGATCCTGCTCGGGTCGGTGATCGTCGTCATGACGATCACGATTTACCAGGAGCGAAAAGCCGAACGGGCGCTCGAAGCGTTGCGCGACCTTTCCAGCCCGCGCGCGTTGGTGATTCGCGACGGTCGCCAGCAGCGCATTGCCGGGCGCGACGTTGTGCCGGGCGATCTGCTCGTGCTCGGCGAAGGCGATCGTGTTCCGGCCGACGGCATCCTGCTCGACTGCAATCACGTTACCGTCGATGAATCGCTGCTGACCGGCGAGTCGCTGCCGGTTTTGAAGCGCGCGGCGGACACGGAGATTGCCGAGATGCTGGTCCCGGGCGGAGACGGATCATCGTTCGTCTACTCCGGCTCGCTGATCGTCCAGGGCCAGGGAATCGCGCGAGTGCTCGCAACCGGCGCCGGCACGCAGATCGGCGGCATCGGAAAGGCGTTGCAGCAGCTGGATATCGAGAATACGCCGCTGCAGCGTCAGATGGCTCGCGTTGTGCGCGTGTTCGCCGCGATCGGCATCGGCCTCTGCCTGCTCGTCGTCGCCCTGTACACGCTGCTTCGCGGCGGGTGGCTCGACGGCCTCCTCGCCGGGATCACGCTCGCGATGGCGATGGTACCGGAGGAATTTCCGGTCGTCCTCACCATTTTCCTCGCGCTCGGTGCCTGGCGCATTTCGCAGCGCAAGGTGCTCACGCGCCGCATGCCGGCGATCGAAACGCTCGGATCGGCCACTGTCCTCTGCGTCGACAAGACCGGCACGCTCACCGAAAACCGCATGGCGTTGGCCGAGATCGCGACTGCCGATCGATTCGTCGAAGCTGGGTCGAGCCCTCTTCCCGTCGAGGCGCACGCAATCATCCAGACCGCAGCACTGGCGTGCGAACGCAATCCGTCCGATCCGATGGAACGCGCCATTCTCGACTATGCGAACTCGGCGACCGATGACGCCGATCAGCGCGTCCAGTGGCGCCTGGCCAAGGAGTACGATCTCACGCCGCAGCTGCTCGCCGTCACGCATTGCTGGGAGCGACCCGGAAACGGCGAGATCGTCGTCGCGACCAAAGGCGCGCCGGAAGCGATTGCCCGTCTCTGCCGCGCCGACGAGACGTTGCTCGAGCACATTCTGGCCAGAACGGCCGAGCTGGCCGGACGTGGCCGGCGCGTCCTTGCGGTCGCGGAAGCGCGGCATGACGGCCGCGATTTTCCCGCCGATCCCACGGTCTTTTCTTTCCGTTATCGAGGATTGATCGCTCTGGCCGATCCGGTGCGCGCGAGCGTACCGCGAGCACTGAAAGACTGTCTCGATGCCGGCGTTCGCGTCGTCATGATCACCGGGGACTACCCGGGCACTGCCGTCGCGATCGGCCGCCAGATCGGGCTCGAATCGCCGGGCGGCGTGATCACCGGCGAGGAACTCCGCACGATGGACGAGACGCGGCTGCAAGAGCGCGTTGCAGACGTGAACATTTTCGCTCGCGTCGTTCCCGAGCAGAAACTACGGCTGGTGAACGCGCTCAAAGCCAACGGCGAAGTGGTGGCGATGACGGGCGACGGCGTCAACGACGCACCGGCGTTGAAGGCGGCCCACATCGGCATAGCCATGGGAAACCGCGGCACCGACGTCGCGCGCGAAGCGGCGTCCCTGGTGCTGCTCGACGATCAGTTCGCCTCCATCGTCGACACCATCCGTCTCGGCCGGCGCATTTTCGACAATATCCGCCACGCGATGTCGTATCTGCTCGCCGTACACGTGCCGACCGCCGGCATGGCGGTCATTCCGCTGATCGCCGGCTGGCCGCTGGTGTTCTTTCCCGTGCACATCGTATTTCTCGAGTTTGTGATCGATCCGGCTTGCTCGATCGCTTACGAGGCGGAGCCCGCGAATCCCGACATCATGAATCGCCCGCCGCGCAACCCGCGCGAGCCGCTGCTCGGTGCGCAGCTGCTTGGCTTTGCGTTGTTGCAAGGCACCGCCGTGCTGCTGGCGACGGCCGTCCTGTATTGGGCGGCGCTCAAGTATCCCGTCCCGGAAGCGCGCGCCCGCGCGATGGCGTTTGCCGTGCTCGTTCTCGGCAATACCGCGTTGATCCTTTCCAACCGATCGCGCACGCGCAGCGTACTTTCCACGCTCGCGACGCCGAACCGGCCGCTCTGGGTTGTCATCGCCGGCGCACTGGTTGGATTGCTGCTCGCGCTGTACGTGCCGGCGCTGCGCGACGTGTTTCACTTTGACGCGCTCACCGCCGGCGAGCTCGCGCTTGCAGTGCTGGTCGTATTCGGGGGATTGGCGCTGTCCGAAGCTGGCAAGTGGGCGCTGCGTACGCGGAACCAGGGGCGAACCTGACACGTTCTGGATCGAGGTCTCGAGTCCTGGCTTCGGGGCGCGGCCTTTCCACCTCGGGCCGTAGCGCCCCGGCGTCCGTGACCGGTTCCCTCCCCGCCGCGACCGCGGCCGGACGCTCAGCTGGGGGTGGGGGCCGCGCTTCTCCCGGCACCAGTATCGCGCGGATCGCGCTGCGACGGCCGAGATCGTCGCGCACTTTCCGGCACCCTTCCATCAGGCCCGGCCAACGAGGAAGATCGCGACGATGCGTTCTGGCTGCGGCGGGACGCTCGATGGGAGGGAACGCGAATGAAGTGGAGTTCGAGTGCTGGTTTTCTATTGGCAGCGTTGGTGTTGGTGGCGCGGCCGGCGATTGCTGCGCCGGTCGACGGCGAGCTCGGCTTCAGCGTAAATGGCGGCGGATGTTATCCGACCGGCATATCGCCGGGTCTCTTCGACTACCTGAGCCTGCTCGATCCGGAGTGGACGCCCGTCGTGCCCAGCGATTCGTTCGTCTCGGCTCCGGTCACGGTGCACGCCACGGTGGAAACGTTCCACGGAGATACGGGCGGTGATTTCCCGGCAACGCACGTCACCAGCGACGCCGTTTTCGAAGTCGAAGTCGATCCTGCCGACGTGGACCTGGCGGGGACCTACAACGATGCCGGACACATGGGCATCGAGTGGGAGCACGGCTCGCTGCCCGCGTTCGCGTGGCCCGGCGAAGGAGATCGCATCGTCGCGCTCGGGCGCTGGATCTTCGACTGTGGTCATGCGACGTCGACTCCCGGCAACTGCTCGACCACTGTCGCACACCAGTGCATCCTCGACACGGACTGCCCGATGGGCGAAACCTGCGTCGGCGAGCACGTCGGCTACGAGTCCGAGATGCATCCACCGCAGGCCCTGGCCACGATCCGCGCCGGCGGTGGCGGACTGATCTCGACAAAAGACGGTGCCGCGCCCGTTCTGGCCACTCGCGCAGACATCTTCGTCAGCGGAAATGGCGGTGGCGCGGGCGACCGCTGCATCGTGACGCACCGTCCGAGCCCGCTCGAGTTGCTCAGCGTCTCCTGTTTTCCGCTTTCGAAGCCGGTAGCGGCGCTCAATTCGCAGGATTTCACCTTCGACCTTCCGTTGCCCCCGCAGCCGGTGGGCGCCAGGCGCGTGCGTCATCTGCTCGTCAAGTATCCCAACGCAGATGGCACGAAGTCTCCAAAGGTGAAGGTGCGGCCCTTCCTTACGGACCCGATCCCGCATCTGCAGGTGACCGTCCGCATGACGGCCGGGTCCGCGCCGACCGGCTTCTCCGGAACGCTCTTCGCAGGCTGGGTGGGCGACGCGACACCGCTCTCGCACGTGCGCGTGACGCTGCAGCAGGTCGAGGTGAAGCACCCGCTAAAACCCGCCGTGCCGATCTCACCGAAGACCTGCTCGTCGACGGGCGCATCGTGCACTGCCGACTCCGACTGCACCGACCCTTCGTATCCGGTCTGTACCTTCCTCAGCGGCACGTCGAAAGTCTGCCAGCGAGCTTGCGGCGCCGACACCGATTGCAAGCCGCCGACGTGTCCCGCTTGCTCGAGCAGCGACACCTGCCTCGGCCTCGGGCCGATCACTCCGTGGGCGCTGCAGGTCGGAGTCAACGGCCAGTGGCAGAAGCTGACGGGGCTCGACAGCGTCACGCAGCCGACCATTGCTGGCGGATCGTTCTCGATCCCTCAGGCGCAAGTGTACGACCAGTTCCTGCCGTCCGACGGATCGCTGCGCATCCAGGCACACGGAGTGAGCAAGGAGTGCGTCGATGCGATGCTCGGCAAGGCGATCGCCACCGACCTGGTCGAGCAGGGGCTGACGAAGGGGCTCGACTGCCTCACGTCGCGCGGCCACACGTCCTTCGGCGGCTCGCAGAGCCATAGCCCTGGGCGCATCGACCAGACGTATGCCGGTCCCAATTTCGGCGCCGGGATGGCGGGCACCGACTACGTCGTGCCGAGCGTCGGCGGCGATGCGGGACACTGCTCGGTCAGCACGAGCACGCTGTGCGTGTTCGACGAAGACTGTCCCGGCGGTGAGACGTGCACGATCGTCGGCGCCGCGTTCGACCTGCACTATCATATCGAAGTCGTGCCTTGAGCGACGGCTGGCGGGCGCCGCAGGTTGCGGCGTCCGCCACCGCGCTCGGCCAAGCGTGAGCGCTGAGGTATACGTGTCGTATGTCCTCTGTCGGCCGCGCACTGCGGGAAAATTTCGTCCTCGTCGTCGGGCTCGTGCTCCCCGTGTTGCTGATGGTCGGGTTCCTGGCGGCCAGCAGCCTGACCCAGGGCCTGGTCGTCCCACCGAAGTATGATCTGGTCTTCGCGGTCCAGGACTATGCGCCGGCGGCGCAGAATCTGCCGATCGGGCTACGGCTCGTGGTCAAGGACCATGTGCTGGTGGCGCAATACGCGAAGCTGACGACGCAGAGGTCGGCCTTCACGTACGGAGCGTGGAAGAAACTCTACATCTACGAAGCGTCGCTGCACAAGGTTCGCGAGCTGGCGCTCGGCATTCCGGCGGATGCAGAAACGATCGACGGGACCCGCGAAGAGGTCGTCGAAGCGACCAGGGATCTGCGACTGGACACGACGATTCAATCGCCCGACGGCTACGAGATCTCCTCCAGCGACACTTCGCACGGCGGGCTGATCACCTCGCTCTTCTGGGATTCCTACAATCGCAGTCGCGTGCGGCTTCGTAGTGGCAGCTCGAGCGTGCCCCTGGAGCTCGGCGACGGACACTCCGCGAGTTATCCGGGAAACGTCGAATTCGTCGGATGGGTGGTCCCGGACGCGAAGGCCAATTCCTGAGATGGGCGCGAAAGACGACGCGCTGGTCGAAGTGGTCGAGCTGATGCGCAGCCACGGGCTCGGCATCGACGAGGTCGCGTCGGCGCTGGCGGGAGAGCGGGAGTTCGAAGCATCGCGCTCCGGCAGCGTGCTGTCGCGGGTCTTCGCTTATCTCGGAGGGATCCTCATTTTCGCCGGCCTGGCGATCTACATCGGCATGAAATGGGACGTGGTGGGCCCTCTCGGCCGCGTCCTGATGACGCTCGGTCCGGGCGCCTGCCTGTTTGTCGCCGCGCTGGTCGCAACGACGGACGCGCGCTTGGAAGGTGCCGCGACGCCTCTCTTCCTCGTCGCCGCACTGCTCGAACCGACCGGTCTGGTGGTGATCCTGCGCGAGTTTGCCAGCGGCGCGGATCCGGAGCGCGGCATGCTGCTGATCAACACCGTGATGACGATCCAGCAGGGTTGCACCTTCCTGGCGCGCCGCAGGACGGTGCTCGCGCTGACGACTGCGATCTTCGCGTCGGGACTCTTCTGGAACAGCCTCGACCTGCTCGACGTCAGCAAGGACCTGATCGGCACTGCGCTCGGCATCTCGCTGATGTGCGTGGCGTGGAGCCTCGACCGATCCACGCACCGGGCGATTGCGGGCCTCGTCTACTTCTTCGGATCGGCGACGTTCCTCGGCGCGACCTGGGACTGGCTGAACGACACACCGCTGGAGCCGCTGTTCATCGCGATTTCCAGCGGCATCGTCGTGCTCGCCACCATGGCACACAGCCGAAGCCTGCTGGTGGTCGGGACGATCGCCTTGATCGGCTACCTCGGGGACTACATCTACGAGAACTTCGCGAACAGCGTGAGCGCACCGCTTCTTCTGATCGCATTCGGGTTTGTGTTGATCGGGCTGGGCGCAGCAGCGATCCGCCTCAACAGGAAGTTCATCGCACCCGCCGCTACCTGACGAACGTCACGAGGGAGTCAGGGAAAATGCGCGCTGAAGGTGGCACTCCGGAAAACTGATCGGGCCGCCTCACGTCGGCGGCGCATTCGACTTGCACGGGCACGTTGCGGCGACCGCTTGCCATCCTCGCCTGTCAGCTCTCGGCCGCCTGGCGGCGCGTATTCTTCTCTATCGCGAAGAGCACGCCGATAACCTCGCCGCACGCGATCGTGAGCAATCCGGTCAACAGGGCCGCGACGCTTTCGGTGAGCCGGATCGAGTCTTCCGGCGAGATCGCATGCAACTGCTGCATCGCCTGGTACGACTCGTGAGCGAAGTACGCTCCACCGACGACCAGGATTGCACCGAACAGACGCAGCACTGCCGAAATGAAGGAAAGTAGCGGGAATCTCGCGTTCAAGGCGCTTCTCCTCGCGATTTCTGTTCGGACCGGATTACGCCGTGACTTGCGCGGGACCGGTGCAGAGATCGCCCCAACTGCCGATTCGTTGCCGAATACACGGGGACGCTAACCCGATGCGGACCGTGACGCTACCGGTGAACGTGTCGCCTGTCACAGGCGAGTCCAGGAAACCGTCGCGGGATTTCCCCCAGCGCAGCCTTTATTCGACCACGATCACCTTACGTTTTCGTGCGTCGATGGTTTCCCGGGAATGGCCGTCACCTCGCCGAGCTCGACGGCGGCAACAGCGGCTCCAGAACCTTGAACACCCGTGACCGGACGTACTGGGAGATATCGACGAGGACTTCGTAGATCGGGTCGCCTGCGGGCGGGCTCGGCGGATTGGCGAGCGCGACATCGAGAGAGCTCGTGACCTTCCTGATCACGTCGTCCTCCGTGCCCTCGGGAAGAAGCGGAAGCCGCGCGATCGGCGCGCGGCCCTTTGGCGGAATTCCGGTACGAAACCAGCCGCCGGCCGGATCGAAATCGGCGGGCACGATCGCCTCGAGACTCCACCGGCCGACGACGCTGCCGACGACCGGCAGCGTCTCGCGCTGATCGGCAACAGCAAGCTCGTGAAGCTGCCAGAGCAGGTCCCACTCCGGATTCTTGTCGGGCCTCGTGTAGCAGGGCTGCAGGCGATGGATGATCTCGCCGGCCTCCGAGCCCACCAGGCCGAGCACGTCGGCCGCTCCCTCGCGAAATTCTCCTTCGCTTCGATGGATCGGGAACTTCGCGATTTCTTCCTGCTTCTTGGTCAGACGTCCGCTGAATGCCGCGGCCAGCTCGAAGAAGAGATGGTCCAGGCTGGCGCGAAGGTTCTGCACCACGTCCCCGATGACCGGCGACAGCGCCGCGGCAGGGATCGGGTCGTTCTGGAAATAGAAGATCTGGTAGCCCGGGTCTTCCGAATCCGGCTCGCCGAAGAGGGTTTTGCCTGCGCCCTGTTTCCAGTCCGTGATCCGCGCCCCCAGCTCCCGGAGGTGATCCTGCGACCGATGGAACTTGATCAGGTGGCTGCGGCCCATCGGACGACGATACCGGCAGACGCACGCCGCCGCCACGCCTGGCCTGATTTCGATTTCACGAATCGGGCGAAGCGGGGTTCGAGGTCGATGGGGCAGACCGTCGCAGACTGCCGAAGTTACTCGGCAGCCGTCTCCCCGGAGCCGCCGAACTCCTTGGGAAAATCCTTGAACTTGGGAAGCCCGTCGCGCACGGTCATGACGCGCTCGCTGTAGTTCACGTGCATGGTCGGTGCGTAGGTCATGCCCTTGACGGTGCCCGCGGGCACATCGGTCATGCCGATGCCGGGATGGCGAACCAGCACTCCCGCGCCGCACTCCTTGCAAAAATGGCGGTGACTGTTGTCCGTTCTCTTGAAGACTCCGAGCTTGTCGGCGCCCTTGGTGACGTTGACGTTCGGCGTCGGCCACAGCGCTGCCGCATGCAGCGGCGAGGAGAGCCAGCCACGGCACGATTCGCAGTGGCAGTAGCACTGGACGGCAGGTGCACCCGTGATTTCGACCTCGACGGCACCACAGATGCAGCCGCTCTTGAAGGAATTCTCTGCCATGGCTTCTCCCTTTGCGCCGGCTCACATAGCCGGAATGCAGCCTCGTAGAACGTACCGCGCGCAAAGCGCGCGCGTTGGTGCGCTGCGGGGCTCGTTTCCTTCAAAAACCGCGAGCGAGCAGGTGTGTCAACCAACACGTCCGCCGGACCGCCCCATATGGGGCACCCCGAGCTCGCGCGCTTCTACTCCGGCTCGATGCGGTAGATGCTGTTGTTGCCGTTGATGATGTAGAGCTCGCCTCGCGCGTCTTCTCCCCACGACACGACGCCGGTAAAGAATGCGCCGGACGAACGTGCATCGTCTGTGCGATCGGTCACATCGGTGGCTGCTCCGCCGACGATTTCAAACGTACGGATGAACGCCGCACAGAGGTCCGAGAAGAAGTACGTGCCGGCAAAATCCGGCATGGCGCACCCGCGATAGACGTAGCCGCCCATCACTGCGCAAGGCCTTCCGTGCTGGTATTCATACACCGGCATCGTGAAGCCGGTCGGAGGATCCGGACACGTCATCTTGTGGCAGTGGGAACCTTCGAAAATGTTCCAGCCGTAATTCTCGCCGCCGAGACTGGAAGCCGGCTGGTAGTCGACTTCCTCCCACGTATTGGCACCGACGTCGCCGATGTAAAGATCGCCGGTCGCGCGGTCGATGCTGAAGCGCCACGGGTTCCTGAGCCCCTTCGCCCAGACGTACTCGACGTCGCTCGTTCCGTCCACGTAATGCGGATTGGTCGGCGGCACCGTCGCCAATGGCGCAGTGTCGTGGTGGACGTCGAGGCGCAGGACCTTGCCGAGCATCGAAGCATCGTCCTGGGAATTGCCGCCGTCACCGTCGTCGCCGATGCTCCAGTAGAGGTAGCCGTCGACTCCGAACTGGATCTGTCCGCCGTTGTGGTGGGCCGCGCCGGGATGAGGAACCAGGAGTACCTGCTGCCTCGTCGATGCGTCGGCAAGCTCGGGATTGGCCGACACCTGGTAGCGTGCGATCACGAGATCGCCGTCGAGGTTGGTGTAGCTGATGAAGAAGCGACCGTTGGTCGCATAGCCCGGGTCGAACGCCATGCTCAGCAGGCCGCGCTCGCCGCCGGTGGTCGTCAGCGTGCTGATGTCGAGGAACGGCGCCGGAGCAACGGCGTTGGTCGCAAGGTGGACGACGCGGATGGTGCCGGCTCGCTCGACGACGAAGATCCTCGAAGGATCCAGTCGCGGCGCCGCGACAAAGAGCGGCGCCGTGAAGTCGTTGCTGACGAAGACTGCATTGATCTTCGTTCCGGCGGTGTGGGGGACGCCCGAGCAGATCGCGCTCGTGTTTTCGAGCTTGCACGACGACGAGCAGCCGTCGCCGTCGACGAGGTTCCCGTCGTCGCATTCCTCGGGCAGCTTGGCGACGCCGTCGCCGCAGACAGGCGGAAGATCGCAGATGCACTTCTCGGTGCACAGCCCCGGACACGCTGCGTCGTCACCGACCTCGCAGGCCTGCGAAGGCCCGTTGATCCCGTCGCCGCAGACAGGAGAAAGCTCGCGCACGACGTCCTCGACACCCGGGTCGTCGAGGCCTTCGATCGATGCGGCATCACCGACGGTCGTGCAGCCCCCGGCGCTCTCCGCCTTCGCGAACGCCGTCTCGAGAACGGCATCGGCCTTCGCGAGGCAGGCGCCGTCGGGGCCGATACTGCGCCGGCCGCGGCTGCCGTAACATCGAAGACGGGCGCCGACGTGGCGGCCGGCACTTCGCAGCTTGTAGCTCGCGCAGGCACGCGCCTGGTCGTCGGCGGCGGGAGCAAGAGCGGCGTCCACCTGCGACCTCGTGTTCTCCAGCGTCGATTCGACGGCGCCTTCATCGTCTGTCGTGACGCAGCCGCCGGCCGCCTGGGCCTGGCTGAATTCGGTCGTGAGCCGGGCGGCGGCCTGGTCCGTACAATCGGCAGACAGCGATTGGTTGGCGGCGAGCGCGGCGGCGTAGCAGTTGAACAGCGAGCGCGAGTATTTGCCGGTGGCGCTCGTCTTGGTTCCTCCGCAGCGGTCGGCCGCGGAATCGGCACGCGCGCTTGCCGCAACGCCGATTACCAGCGTCGCGGCCAGCGCCGCAAGAAGCGGGCTTCCCTTCTTCATCCGTGTTTCCTCCCCCGACAGACCGCGCGACTGGCGCGCGTCGCCGCTGCGAGCTGCCCCGCGCGGCTCCCGGTACGTGCACCGTCAATTATCGCGCGAAGCACCGGCCGAGGCCACCGACTTCCTGGGTCCGACGACGGAGATGGCTACGCAGCCGGCCACGGCGGCGCGCACGACCGCCGCATCGTTGCGCGATGCGCCGATCCCCGGCCAGTCTTAACGCGGCCTCAGCAAGATCACCGGAATGTTGCGCGGCGAGCCGGCCTGGTAATCGTCATAGGCGGGCCACTGCTTCGTCATGATCGGCCACACGCGCTTCTTGTCTTCGGCAGTGCCGGTGCGCGCGGTCACGGGGATCACCTTGTCGCCTACCTGGATCTCGACGTCCGGATGCGCGACGAGGTTGTCGTACCAGCCGGGATTTTTCGGGTAGCCGCCCTTGGACGCGATGAGCACGTAGTCCTGTCCGTCCCGTCCGTAGATCAGCGGGAACTTGCGAACCTGGCCCGTCTTGCGCCCCTTCGTCCTCAGGATCAGGCAGCTCGTACCGTTCCAGTCGTGGCCGACGCGACCGCCCGTCGCTTCGTACTGCTTTACGTGCTCGTCACCGAAAAGGCTGTAATCAGGCATCGGAATCCTCTCCTCGTTCGTGAATGCTGCAGCTCGAGTCCGCCGCCGGCTCGAGTGACCTCTACCACGGATTTCCCGCCATCGAAGTTCCTCCGCTCCGGAATCTCCGCCTGCAGTGCGGTGCAAGGCTGGCATGGGTGCGACGCGATGTCTCGCAACGCGGGCTTGCCGGGCGGTCCGATTTTCCTTGCCAAGCCCAATCCGGGTTGCCTACCGTTGCCGGGAGCGGCAGGGGGGCGTTCGCGCGATGGGAGAGGCCAATGGGCGTCGACCCCGCAGGTCGGCCAGTCGTTTCGCATTTGCCGTCGTATGGACAGTCGCGTGCACTGCACTGTGGTGCACTCGCGCGCAGGCGGCGACGATCGACGTGACGACCACCGGCGACACCGTTGCGGTCGACGGTCTTTGCTCCCTGCGCGAAGCCATCCAGGCCGCCAACGACGACCTGGCGATCGTCGGCGCCGGCAGCGGGTCGACGAGCATCGCGACGCAAGTGATCACGCCGGGGCCCTGAGCGACTCGCAGGTCGTACAGAACGAACCGGCCAGGAGGCTGCTGCTCACAGCACGATCCGTACGAAAGCCGCCAGCGCCACTGCTCCGAAGAAAACCACGATCACGCGCTCGGCCGGCTCTCCCGGGACGTGCGGCGTCTTGCCGTGCCCCCGCCAGAACAGCAGCCGGTAGTGCGCCAGGATTCCGAAGATGTAGCCGACCACCAGGAAAGCCGCGGCGCAGCAGAACGCCCCCGGCACGCGCAGCAGCAGCGGCGGCAGCTGTTCGGTGGAGACGAGCGGCACCACGACGAACAGCATGCAGCCGACCATGGCGCTCAGCAGCAACCAGTCCGACCACGCGATGTAGGTGGGCAGACCCTGCTCTCGCTGGGCCAGCTCCCGCTGGATGCGAAACATCATCGTCGTCAGCGCGAAGGCCGAGACGATGCTCGCCACGGTTACCAGGACACGTGCATCGAGCATGGCCGTATCAGATTGCACCGCCCAGGCGGTGCGGGCGAGAGCGAAGCCACACGATGCACCCCACGCGAGGCGCGCGTTGCACCCGGTTGCGTGACGCTTTTTTCCTGCGGGGGGAAGACCGATGGCTCGCCGCGCCGGCTGCGCAGAATCGTCAGATCCAGTGGCGCCGGTGAAGCCAGCTTTTGACGACCTGGGTGAGCGCGACGTAAGCGATGAGCGTCGCCGCCAGGATCGGCCAGTAAAGCGAAGGCAGGCGCACCAGACCGAGAGCGTGTGCCGCCGGGGAAACAGGCAGCCACATGGCGACGAGCATGATCGCACCCGTCGTCACCATCAGCGGTACGCTCGCGCGGCTTTGCAGGAACGGGATGCGGTTGGTGCGGATCACGTGGATCACCAGGGTCTGCGTGAGCAGCGACTCGACGAACCAGCCGGTCTGGAACAGCGGCGCGTGCGAGGGATCCTGGCAGCGGAACACGAAGAACATCACGAGGTACGTCGTGTAGTCGAAGATCGAGCTGCACGGGCCGATGAACAGGATGAAGCGCGTCAGCTCGCCCATCGACCACGGGCGCGGGCTGGCGATCTGCTCGGGATCGACGTCGTCGGTCGGAATCGGGATCTGCGAAAAATCGTAGAGAAGATTGTTCGTCAGGATCTGGATCGGCGCCATCGGCACGAACGGCAGCAGCGCACTGGCGCCGAGCACGCTGAACATGTTGCCGAAATTCGAGCTGGCGCCCATGCGCACGTACTTGAGAATGTTGGCGAACACCTTGCGACCTTCGAGCACGCCTTCGGCGAGCACGAGGAGGCTTTTTTCGAGCAGGATAATGTCGGCCGCTTCCTTTGCGACGTCGACCGCGGTGTCGACCGAGATGCCGACGTCGGCCACGCGAAGGGCCGGCGAGTCGTTGATCCCGTCGCCGAGAAAACCGACGACGTGCCCTGCCGACCTCAGGATCCGGATCACGCGCTGTTTGTCTCCAGGCGTCATGCGCGCGAACAGTGTCGTCGTGGTCGCTGCGCGCGCCAGCTCCTCGTCGCTCATCTTCGCAACCTGGGCGCCGAGGAGGACAGTCTCGGTCGCGATGCCCACGTCGTGGCAGATCTTGCGGCTGACGATGTCGTTGTCACCGGTGAGGATTTTTACCGCGACGCCGCGGCGTCCGAGCTCCGCAACTGCCTCGCGCGCGGACTCCTTCCGTGGATCGAGGAAGGCCACGTAGCCGGCCAGCACGAGCTGCGACTCGTCGTCCTTCGTATACGTCGGGCGCGGGTCGAAATCGCGGTACGCGATCGCAAGCACGCGAAAGCCTTCGGCGCTGAGCGCCTGGTGTTCTTCGCGCAGGTCCTCGACGAGGACTTCGTCGAGAACGTCGATCTCGCCGCCGAGCTCGAAGCGCGTGCAGCGCTGGAAGACTTCCTCCGGCGCGCCCTTGCAGATCAGGCGGTGACGGCCTTCGGGCGTCTCGACGATCACCGACATCAGGCGCCTGGCGAAATCGAACGGAAGCTCGTCGACCTTGCGCCACTGCGGCACGCAGGCTTCGTGATGGACTTCGCGATGGTCGAGGATCGCGCGGTCGAGCACGTTTCTCAGCCCGGTCTGGAAATGGCTGTTGAGATAGGCGAGCGTCAGTACCTGGTCGTTTTCCACGCGTGCGACGTCGCAGTGGCGCTCGAGAACGACGCGGTCCTGCGTCAGCGTGCCTGTCTTGTCGGTACAAAGGACGTCCATCGCGCCGAGGTTCTGGATCGAGTTCAGGCGCTTGACGATCACTTTCTTGCCGCACATCGCCAGTGCGCCGCGCGACAGGCACACCGATACGATCATCGGCAGCATCTCGGGAGTGAGCCCCACGGCGACGGCTACCGCGAAAAAGAACGCTTCCTTCCAGTCATGCTTCGTGAGCCCGTTGATCACGAACACGAGCGGCACCATCACGACGATGAAGCGGATCATCAGCCACGTGAACCTGGAGACTCCCTCGTCGAACGCCGTCGGGACCGGCTCGCCTTCGAGCGTGCTCGCGATGCTTCCGAGATAGGTTCGTGGCCCGGTCTCGACGACGACCGCAGTGGCCGTTCCGCTCTCGACCGCGGTGCCGAGAAAGCACAGGTTGGCCAGCTCCAGGACGTTTTCTCCGGCGCCGTCGGCGGCGGCGGCGAACTTCTCGACCGGCAGCGATTCCCCGGTAAGACTGGCCTGGGTGACGAAGAGGTCGCGACTTTCGAGGATGCGGATATCGGCCGGAATCATGTCGCCGGCCGCCAGGTGAACGACGTCGCCCGGCACGACCAGCGAAAGCGGCTCCTCGACCTCTTTGCCCGCGCGCACGAGGTTGGCGGTGACTCGAATCATCGCGCGAAGCTTTTCGGCCGCCGAATCTGCCCGCGATTCCTGGGTGAAACGAAGACCGACACCGAGCACGATCATGACGAGCATCACGACAGCCGCACGCACGTCACCAGTCGCGACCGAGACGCCGGCCAGCACGCTGAGCAGCAGCACGACCGGGTTCAGCAAGGCGCGCAGGAACAGGCGAAGGCGGCCGTGGCGCTGGTCGGAAGCGACGACGTTGGCGCCGCAGCGTTCGAGCCGGCGCGCGGCTTCGTCCGTGGACAAGCCGTCATTGCTCGTCTGCAGCCGCGCAAGCACCGCCGCCGGCTCGACCTTCGCCATCTCGAGCAGGAGGGGCGAAGCGTGGACAGTCGTCTCGCCGCTGTGGAGAAAGTGACGATGGTCGCGGGGGAGGATCGACCCGGCTGCACTCACAGCGGGGATTGTCCCATGCGCGAACGCAGGAAAACAGGAACGCTCGGCGCAGTACCGCTGTTGCAGGCGCCGGCCGCCTTCGCCGGCAGTGCGCCGGCGGGCGCCCGCGCGGCTTCAGCCGGAGCGTTTCATGCCGGCCGCAGCAGGAACCACAGCCCGAGAATCCCGATCGCCAGCGCGACGACGCCGCGAAATCGCTCGCGCGACATCCCGAGCAGGACGTGCTCGCCGGCCAGGGTACCTGCGAGCACACCGGCCGTGAGCACCGCACACAGGGCCGCGAGTGCCGGCAGCCTGGTCGCTTCGCGATAGAGGTAGACCGGCGTGCGAACGAGATCGATCATCACGCCGACCACCGTGGACGTCGCGACGAACGCGGCAGGCTCGAGGGAGAGGGCCGTCAGCGCCGCAGCTCGCAGTCCTCCCTGATTCCCGATCAGGCCTCCGAAAAAACCGGAGAGGCCGCCGAGAATCCACACGACGGCAGTGCCCGGCGTGGCTGCTTCGGTCCATCCGCTGATCGCCGCGGTGGCGGTAAGCAGCAGCAGCGCACCGAGGATGCGGCCGAGCGGTGCAGGGGCAAGGTGCGCGAACACGAGCGCACCGGCCAGGCCGCCGGCGGCACTGAGCACGCCGAAGCTGCGCAGGACGTCGACGCTGACGCTGCCGCGAAGGCGCCACCCGCGCAGCAGTCCAGCGGCAAGATGAGGCAGGGCCACGGCAGCGACCGCGAGGTCGAGGTCCATCCGCGTCGCGAGCAGCGGTGTAAGGAGGCTTCCGATGCCGAATCCGACGACGGAGGCAGTGGCTCCGGCAAACACGGAGACGAGCGCTGCGGCCGCCAGGAACCAGCCAGGCATGGAACGGGAGTTTGCAGCAGCGGGACCGGTAAACAAGCCGAGGCACCGAGGGCCGCAACAGCGTGGGGGACCCCGCCGGATGCGCTAGACTGCACCCGGTGACGGCCGTGTCGGGTACTTCGAAAGAGCGACTCCTCCCCTTGGTGGTCTTCGTCACCGCGCTAGCAGTGTACGTGCGCACGCTCCATCCGACCATTGCCGGCGGTGACTCCGGCGAGTTGTCGTTCGTTGCCTGCCGTCTGCAGATCCCCCATCCACCCGGCTACCCGCTCTACACGATGCTCGCACACGTGTTCACGTGGATTGCCTGGGGTGACATCGGCTGGCGGGTCAATCTTTTATCGGCGGTCTGCGATGCGGGAGCTGCGGCGCTGCTTTGTCGCGCCGTCCTCGGCGTCACGCGCGACGCGCTTGCGGCGCTCGTGGCATCTTTGCTGTTCGCGTTCTCGCCTCTGGTGTGGACCTACGCCACCGAAGCCGAGGTTTTTGCGCTCCACAACCTGTTCGTCGCGCTTCTGCTGGTGCTGGCCGACCGATGGAATCGCGATCATGACGACAGGACCGCGCTTGCCGTCGCCTTCGTTACCGGCCTTGGCCTGGCCAACCACCACACGCTCGTCCTGTTCGCGGCGCCGCTGCTTGCATGGATGCTCGCGAGCGGCGGCCGCAGGCTCGTTCGTCCGGCGATGCTTGCACGGATGGCCGGCTGCGTCGCCGCGGGCTTGCTGCCGTATGCGTACCTGCCGCTGGCCGCGCGCGGTGCGACGACGCTTTCGTGGGGTGATCCTTCGAGCGTGCAGGGTTTTTTCGACGTGTTGCTGAGGCGCGATTACGGGACTTTCGGCCTCGGCGGCTCCGGCGCAGTGACGCTCGGCTCTTTCGTGCAGCACCTGGCGTCGCTGGCCGGGTCGTTCGCGCGCGGGTCCTTGTTCCTGGGTGTCCTCTATGCGGGTGCGGCCGTCGCGCTGTCTGCACGCGCCGGCGACGGCGAAGCGGTACGCACGCGCCGCTACGTCGTGCTGCTCGTTTGCGCAATCGCCTGCTGCGCCGTGACTTTCGCAGCGCTGGCCAATCTTTCCCTCGACGACCCGCTTCTTCTCCAGGTCACGTCCCGCTTCTGGCAGCAGCCCGAGCTTTTCGCATTTGCATTGACCGGCATCGGCCTCGCCCTCGTGCGCCGCCGCCTCGAGCGCGACGGATACTCGCCGCGCTGGACCGGCTCCTTTGCCGCACTGGCCGCGTTGCTCGTACCGATCCAGCTCGCGTCGAATTTCGCCGGCCACGATGAAAGCGACAATCGCTACGTCGCCGACTACGGCAAGGCGATTCTCGCGGCGCTGCCGCCGAACGCGCTGCTGCTCACGTTCGGCGACGTGATCAGCAACTCCGTTCGCTACGAGCAGGCGTGCGAGAGCTACCGCCCCGACGTCGTCGTGCTCGACCAGGAGATGATGACCAAGAGCTGGTACATCGAGCGCGCACGCATCGAGCATCCCGATCTCGCATTTCCGGGACGTGCGTATTTTCCCGGTATTCCCGGCGATTTCGACATGAAGACATTCGTCGAGCGCAACCTTGCCGCGAGGTCGGTGCATGTCTACCCGGGAATCAAGCGCGGCGACGTGGCGTGGAGCGAACAATACTCCCTGGTTCCGGACGGAGTCAGCCTTCACGTCCTCCCTCGCACCGGGATCGGCGATGCGGCCACCGTGGCTGGCGTCGCGTCGCCGCAGGCTCTCGCGGCGATTCGATCGATGCGGCTGCCCGAGCCTCGGCGCTATCCGCCCGGCACCTGGGAATTCGTGGTGCTCAGCGACTGCCGCGATCTTTTCGGTGACCGCGGCAAATGGCTTCTCGATCTCGCGCTCGAGCGCGAAAAGGACCGCGACTTGTTTGCCGCGGCCTGCGACGCGCTTCGCGAAGCTGCAGCGCAGTGGCAAGGCGAGCCTCCGTGGTACCTGCTCAAGAACTACGGGCTGGCGGCGTCGCGGCTCGCGCAGTGGCAGCCGGACGCACGTCGTGAGGCCGCCGCGGCGTGGCGAATCTACCTGGAGCAGGCCCCGGCCAACGAGAAGGACCGCGCTGCGATCACCGCGGCGCTCGCCGACCTCGACCGCTGAGCCGGGACGGCGCCAAGGTGGCGCCGGCTCGCCGGCAAGCTCCGCCGATCGCGCAGCGCGGCGGCTGCAGTGTCGCGATTGCCTACGAAAGATCCTCCGGCTACGCAGCGACGTCGCCCCGTTCGGGCGGCGAGGTGGGACACATGGCCGATGCGCTGACTCTCGACAGCATCGACATCATCAGCGACCAGACCTACGCCGACAACGGCTATCCGCACGACGCGTGGAAGCTGCTTCGACGCGAGGCGCCGGTCTTCTGGTACGAAAGGCCGGGGATCCTGCCGTTCTGGGCCGTCACCAGGCTCGACGATATCGTGCGGATCTCCAAGAACCCCGAGATCTTCCAGAATGCTCCGCGCCTGGCCGTCTTTCCCGAATTCGACCGGCCCGACGACGAAGACTATCCCGCGCGCCACTTGCTGAACATGGATCCGCCCGAGCATGCGAAGTATCGCCGCGTCGTCAGCAGCCATTTCACGCCGCGCGCCGTCGAGCGCATGAAGCGGGGCGTCGACGACATCACCCACGAGCTGCTCGACGAGATCATGGACGGAGGACGCGAGACCGAGGGCGATTTCGTGCGCCTGTTCTCGGCGCGCCTTCCGCTGGCAGTGCTCGCCGACCTCCTCGGCGTCCCGCGTGCCGACTGGGAGCTGATGTTCCGCTGGACCAACGAAGTGATCGGCGCGACCGACCCCGACTACCAGGTGGCCGGCGAGACTGCCGAGCAGACGGCCGAGCGAGCGCGCCTGCAGCTCTTCCAATATTATGCCGGGCTGGTCGACGACCGGCGCAGGAACCCGCGCCAGGACATCATTACCGTGCTGGCCACGGGCAAGGTCGACGACGAGGAAATCCCGCCGTTCGAGCTGCTGAGCTACCTTTTCCTGCTCGTGGTCGCCGGTAACGAGACGACGCGCAACGCGACCACCGGCGGCCTGCTCGCCCTGCTGCAGAATCCGTCGGAGCTGGAGAAGCTGCAGGGAAATCCAGCGCTGATCGACCGGGCGGTCGAAGAGATCGTTCGCTGGACCTCGCCGGTGATCCAGTTCTGCCGTACGCCGAAGTGCGACGTCGAGGTGCGCGGCAAGACGATCCGCGCCGGCGAGAACATGACGCTGTTCTACCCGTCGGGAAACCGCGACGAAGAGGTTTTCGAGGATCCGTTCCGCTTCCGCGTCGATCGCGACCCCAACCCGCACGTCGGTTTCGGGATGGGCGAGCACGTCTGCCTCGGCGCCAACCTTGCGCGCCTGGAGCTGCGCTCGGCGTTCCGGACGTTGATCCCGCGACTGGCACAGGTGGAATTGATCGGTCCCGTCGAGCGCCTGAGATCGAGCTTCGTCGGCGGCATCAAGAGAATGCCCATTCGTTACCGGCTTCGCGCGGCGGCCTGATCCGCACCGATTCTGCTGCGTGGCGCCGCGCCGGCGCGCGCATGGCAGGATTGCGTAAGCTACCTCGCACCGCCCGCGGACACTGGCAAAACATTGCCCGAACTGCGCTAATGACGACGCGGCAGCCGGCGCCGCAGCGGGGCCTGCATGTTCCAGAGACGACACGACCTTCTTCTCCTCGTCTACCTCGTACTCCTGATCATCGTCTACCCGTTGCTCGACCAGGGTACCCTCAACCGGTCGGTCTTCGCGATGATCCTCGGGATGGCGCTTCTGCTCGCGATGCTCAGCGTGTCCGTGAAAGAAGGGCCGACGCTGCCGATGTCCATTCTCTTCGGCGTGGCATTCGTGCTTCGCGTGATCGACTATGCCGAAGCGACGCCGATCCTGCAGGCCCTTCAGTGGGGCGCACTGACGCTCTTTTTCGGCTTCGCAGTCCGCGCGATGTTCGTGCATCTTTTCGAAGCGAAAACGATTTCGGACGGACACCTGTATGCATCCGCCAGCGGCTACCTGTTCCTGGCGCTGCTGTGGTTCGCGATGTACCAGGTCATCGAGACCCTGAGGCCGGGCTCGTTCGTGACCGGCGGTGCCCCGGCCGGCGATCACCCGAGCGTCCTGCTCTATTTCAGCATCGTCACGCTGACCACGGTCGGGTACGGCGACATCGTTCCGGTGTGGGGCCTGGCCAGGATGCTCGCGGCAGTCGAGGCGATGATCGGCGTCCTCTATATTGCGATCACCGTGGCGCTGCTCGTGGGCAGGCATCACGAGAGGCCGCAGTAAGCCCCGATCACGGCCTCGCGCCGGGCTTGCGGCCGGCCGCCGCTACGCGCCTGGCGCTGCGACTGCAATCAGCCGTGCGGCACAGGGAGTTCCAGCGGGCGCCGGACGGGCATCCTTCGGTCCGCGCAGTCGCGCCTGCGTCGCGCCTTCGAAGCGGTTGTGAGGCGAGGCCTGGCCGAGCGCGCTTTCGACTTTCTCGTCCAGCTGGCCTTGCGCAAGCGTCCCTCGCTCGCGCGCGCGGACGCCGCCGTTTCGATCGATCAGCACCGTAACCGGCACTGCCGCACCGAGATGAAGCCGCTGCATGTCATCGTTGGTCGCGCCGATCCAGACCTGCACTCCCTCGGGCATGGAACCTGCGACGCGTTCGACGGCCGCCCGTGCGCTCTTGTCGTCGAGGGAAGCCGCGACGACGACCAGGCCCCGCTCGTGATAGCGCCGCGCGAGATCGGCCAGCACGGGCAGCTCCGCGACGCAGGGCTGGCACCAGGTCGCCCAGAAGTTCAGCAGCACGACCTTGCCGCGCAGCGAAGCGAGCGAGGCGCGGCGGCCCGAAAGATCCTCGAGCACGAGCGGCCCGAAATTGCCTGCGCCGTCGTCGTCGCTCGTCATCGTCTGCAATGGCGACGCAGCGGCGGCCGGCGGGAAGAAAGCGGTACCTGCCAGCAAAAGTACAAAAAAAAGCGGCCCGGCGGCCGTACGAATGTTTCCCGTCACATCGATACCCTTGCCCACGCGCGCCGCCGCCAACTCTGCGCGAACAGCGTAACGCCGATCATTCTGGTCAGCGACTGGGCCAGCCAGATTGCAACCAGGCCGAAGCCGAGCCGTACGCCGAGCAGCCAGGCTACCGGCAGGAACAGACCCCACTGCGTCAGCACCGATACCACGAGCACGGTACGCGAGCTTCCTGCCCCGAGGTGGGAGTTCATCAGCACGGCCGACACACAATCGAGGGGAGCGCAGAGCGCGACGATGCGCAACGGCCAGACCGCCAGCTCCCGCGTCGCCGGATCGTGCAGGAACGGCATCAGCAGCAGGTCCGGGGCAACGAGCGCGGGAATCGAAAGGACCGCGACGAATCCTGCGGCAAAACGCGAGACGCGCCAACCCCACGCGTACGCATCGGCAACGGACCCTTCGCCGAGAGCCTGTCCGACCAGCGTGGCCGCCGCCAGTCCGAACCCGATGGCCGGAAGGATCGCGACGAGGGTCAAATTGATCAGCACGTTGCCCGCAGCCACCGATGCGGTGCCGACGTGCGCGAGAATCGCGAACAACGCGAGCATTCCGGACGCGAACAGCAGTTGCTGGAGCCCGGCGGGAACCGAGATCGCCAGCATCGTGCGCATGGTCGCGCGTGACGGAAGTCCCTGGAGAAAACCCTCGCCGCGCCCGTGGTACCACGCCAGTGCGAAATACAGCGCCGTTCCCACCCACACCGAGATCGCATTGCTGAGCCCCGCGCCACGCGCACCAAGAGCCGGAGCGCCGAGATGGCCGAAGATGAACACCCAGTTCAGCGCGATGCCGACCAGGTGCATCGAGACCAGCGTCGCCATGTACAGCCGCGACATGTTCATCGCGTTCCAGTAGCCGCGAAACGAGAAGTTCATCCCGACGGCCGTCATTCCGAGGAGACGGTACTGGAGGTAGGCCGTTCCCGTCTCGGCAACGGCAGGCTCGGGAGCCAGCGCCGCGAGGATCTTCGGCGTGGCCGCAAGCAGGGCCACGGTGGCCGGCAGGCAGATGGCGACAACCAGAAGCAGCCCGCCGTTGAGCGGTTTGGCGATCTCGCCGCTTCGCGAGGCGCCCCTCCAGCGCGCGCACATCGCCTGCACTCCCGACGACATCCCCATCATGAACGAGACCGCCATGAAGTTGACGAAACTGCTCAGCCCGACAGCGGCCAGCGCCTTGTCGCCGAGCTGGCCGACCATCGCAGTGTCGACGAGGTTGACGACGTTCTGCGAGGCCATCGCGCCGATGATCGGATAGGCGAGCGCCGTGACGATGCGCCGCTGCTCGGCCGTCAGCCGGTACCTGGCGGCAGCGCCTGAACGGGGAAGAGCCGGCGCCGCCTCAAGCAGCGACATGCGCGGCCTCGACTTCGACCGCGCGCGACTCGGCGCCGATGTCGCGGAACAAGGCTGCGGCGTGCGCGGTCTCGCGCCGCCGCGCGCTCTCGTCGCCGCGCGCCGCTGCCAGTGCGGCCAGCTCGGCACGCACGTACGGCTCGTAGGCCCTCGCCTCCGTCCTTTCGACGATCGCGAGAGCATCCCCGAGCGCGCGTTCTGCCTCATCGAGGTCGTCGGCCTCGCCGCGCGCCACCAGCGCGCGACCGAGCAGCAGGCTCGCGCGGCACTCGTGCATGCGCGTGCGCCGCGTGCGCGCAACTTCGACCGCCTCTCGCCCGACGACGATCGCACGGTCGAACTCTCCCCAGCCGCGGTACGCGTCGGCCATGTTCGCGAGCACCAGAGCCTCGGCCTGCAGGAACGTACCGGTCTCTCTTGCGATCCCGAGAGCTTTTTCGAGGCAGCGCACGGAGTCTTCCCACTCGCCGCGCAGCAGGTGGGCGATGCCGAGCGAATCGTAAGCGCCGGCACGCATCGCGGGGCTCGCGATTCGTTCTGCGAAATCGATCTGGGAGCGCGCGTGCTGCCACGCGGTCACCGCATCGCCGGTGAACCACGCGTGCGTGACGCCGAAGCCACGGATCGCGTTGCTGCCCCCGACATCGCCGGCCTCGACGCCGAGCTGCAGGCAGCGGTCGATGATGCGGCCCGATTCCGAAAGACGCCCGAGGTAAGTCAGCACCAGCCCGCTGAACGCGCTCATGAAGAGCCAGTCGCCGATGGAGACTTCCGCGCGCGGCGACTCATCGCCCATCACCTCGATCACTTCGCGCGTCAGCTTGAGCGCCGTCCTCAGCTTTCCCGCCAGCAGGCATGCGTAGGCGCGGCGGCTGGCGAGCTGGGTGCGCAGGCGAAAATCGGTGGTCTCGCCGAGCAGCGAGACGGCCTCGTCGTACAGCGCCAGCGCCCTGTCGATCTCTCCGATGAAGACGTACCAGCCGCCGTACGCGCCGGTCAGGCGTGCTCGCGTCTCGTTGCTGTCGCTGTGGGCGGTCTGGGTCTTGCCCCACTCGTAGATGCGATTGGCTTCCTCGGCGCCGAGACCGAGGCGCCAGCACAGGCTCAGCATTCCCTCGGTGGTCGCCAGCGCCAGATCGGTCGTCTCGGCCGAAGGCTCGAGATGATCGAACAGCTCCATGACCTTCGCCCAGTGCACGCGCGATTCGCGAAGCTCGGCCGAGCTGGCTCTTTCGGCAGCGCGACGATACGCCTGCGTCGCCTCGCGCCACTCGCCCGCCGACTCCCAGTGATGCGCAAGAAGCGCCGAATTTTCGTCGCGCCTTTCGGGCTCGAGCTCGATCAGCGTGCGCGCGATCGTCAGGTGCAGCGCGCGGCGCTTGTCGGTGAGCTGGGTGCGGTACGCGACCTCCTGCGTGAGCGGGTGCTGGAATGCGTAACGCACCGCCGGGTAGACCTCGCGCTCGTAGAGGAAGCCGAGCTCGCACAACGCGTCCAGCGCCGCGCGCAGCTCGTCCTTGTCGCCCTGGACGATGCGCTCGAGCACGGCCAGCGAGAACCTTTTGCCGATCACGGCAGCGCTCTGCAGCACCTCCTTCTGCCGTTCGGGCAGGTGGTCGATGCGCGCAGCCAGCACCGAGTGCACCGTCGGCGGCAGGATGATGTCCTCGACGGGACGCACGAGCCTGTAATCCCCGCGCTTGCCCTCGAGGCTCCCCGCCTCGACGAGCGCGTGCACCAGCTCCTCGACGAAGAACGGATTGCCGGCCGTCGTCTGCTGAATATTGGCCGCCAGCGGCTCGACCGACGCGTCTCTGCCGAGCAGGTCGCGCAGGATCTCGCCGACTTCCGCCGGCCCGAGAGGCTCGAGCGCGATCTGCTCGAAGCACCGCTCCCGGGCCCACGGCGGCTGGAACTCCGGCCGGTAGTTCATCAAGATCATCTCGCAGCTCTCGGGCAGCACCGAGATCATGTCGCCGAAGAACGCGAGGCTGGCTCCGTCGATCCAGTGCATGTCTTCGACGAGGACGACTGCCGCGTCCTTGTTGCTGCCGGTCTCCAGCGTGCGCCGCAACGCCGCGTACAGCATGCGGCGGCGCGGCTCGGGATCCATCGGCGGCACCGGCCGCTCCGGATCGGGCACGCCGAGGAAATCGAAGATCAGCGGCAGGCTCGAGCGCATGTTCTCGTCGAGCAGCAGCATCCGGCCGGCAATCTTCTCGCGCGCTGCCTTCGGCGCGTCGTTCTCCTCGATGCCGAAATACGCGTTGAGCACTTCGATCACCGGGTGGAACGGGATCATCGCGCCGTGCGGCACGCAGTGGCCGGTCAGCACGGGCACACCGGCGCGCGTGACCTTCTCGACGAACTCGTAGCACAGCCGGCTCTTGCCTGCGCCCGGCTCGGCGACGACGCCGACGACGCGCGCATTGCCCGCGCGGGTGCTCTCGATGGCGGCCTCCAGCCGCTTCATCTCGTCGGCGCGGCCGACGAAGCGCGACAGTCCGCGCGAGCGCGAGACATCCAGCCGCGTGCGGTGGCGCCCGACTCCCTGCAGCTCGAACACGCGCATCGGCTCGCTGACGCCCTTGACCTTGAAAGGCCCGAGGTCGCGGATCACGAAGTAATCGCCGACCAGCGCGGCAGTGTGCTCGGAAAGGTAGCACTTGTCGGGCGCCGCGAGCTGCTCCATGCGCGAGGCCAGCCCGACCGTGTGTCCCTGCGCGGTCCAGTCCATGCGCAGGTCTTCGCCGATGCGCCCGATGACGACTTCGCCCGAGTTGATGCCGAGACGAACCGAGAAGTTGAGGCCTTCCTCGCGGCGCAGCGTCTCGGAGTACTTCGCGAGGTCGTCGAGCAGCGCCAGCGCGGCGTAGCAAGCGCGCTGCGCGTGGTCTTCGTGCGCGATCGGCGCGCCGAACAGCGCCATGATGCCGTCGCCCGTGTAGACGTTGACGGTTCCTTCGAAACGGTGCACCCCGTTCGACAGGATCTCGAAGAACTCGTCCATGATCCGGTGCCAGGTCTCGGGGTCGACGGTCTCGGCCAGAGACATCGACTCCTTGACGTCGGCAAACAGCACGGTGACCTGCTTCCGCTCGCCTTCGACGACGTGCCGCGAGCGCAGGATCTTCTCGGCGAGGTGACGCGGCGTGTACGTGCTCGGGGTCGGAGAGGCCGCAGCGGCACCGACCGGCTTGCCGCAGTGGACGCAGAACTTGGCGCCCGCGGCCAGCGCGGTGCCGCAGCTCGCGCAGCGCAGCGTCAGCGCGGTCCCGCACTCCTGGCAGAACTTGGCTGCTTCAGGGTTGTCGAACTGGCACTGCGGACATCGCATCGCCTCGGTCTCCCCAGCCTCTCCGGGCGTTGCCCGGCAAGCCGCGTGCGGCGCGAGCCAGCGAGCGCGGCTCCGAAAGGCGGGGCATCATCGCGCCGTCTCGCACACAAGACAAAAGGCGCGCACTGCACGCCTTGGGGCGATGGTGGCGATGGTGTGGTGGCTGCCGCTCTCCGGCTCGCAACCGGCGGGAATCGCGGGGGCCTGACCTGTTAGGTTGCGGCGACTTCGCGCTGGGCCTCGTCCAGCCACTGCTGCATCGCCGGAACCTGCCAGATCGCGTCCATGTAGCGCCGGCCGACGTCGCCGGTCTCGACGCCGTACGTCGTGAATCGCGAAACGACCGGGGCGTACATCGCATCGGCGATCGAAAAGCGTCCGAACAGGAACGGCCCGCCGTGGCCGAACCGCGTGCGGCAGTCGGTCCAGATCTGCTGGACGCGTCGCACGTCGTCGCCGACGGCTTTCGAAACGCCGCCGAGCTTTACCCTGGCGGTGAGGTTCATCCACATCGTGTGGCGAAGATCGGAAAACCCGGAATGCATTTCCGCACTGACGGCGCGCGCAAGGGCACGCGCCGATCGATCGGCGGGCCACATCTGCCGGTCGGGGAACAACTCGCTCACGTACTCGGCGATCGCCAGCGAATCCCAGACCGTCAACTCGCAGTGCTGGAGCGCGGGCACGCGACCTGACGGAGACTTCGCGCGGATCGCGGCCTTGACGTGAGGCGGCTTGTCGTCCGGCACTTCCAGCTCGATGCGCAACGTCTCGAACGGCACTTCGAAATACCGCAGTAGCAGCCACGGGCGCAGCGACCACGACGACAGATTGTAGTTGCCGATCACGAGAACCAGGTCGCTCATGCCTCCTCCGCGGCGCTCAGGCACCGGCCGTACGTGCGGGCAGCGCTGCTCGAATACTGCAGACCGCGCTGATCCCGGGCGGGCGCCACGATGCCTGAGTCCGGCACTGTCGTGCCTGAGCCAAAAAAAAATGCACCCGCCGCCGCGCTGGCCGCGGCGGCGGGTGCCTCGTTCCCGGGCTGAATCAGCCCAGGGGAGCGGTCAGGTTCGCCTCAAGGCAGGAAGCCAACCGGAGT
Source organism: Candidatus Binatia bacterium (assembly GCA_036493895.1). Classification (NCBI taxonomy): domain Bacteria; phylum Candidatus Binatota; class Binatia (SeqCode); species Binatia bacterium. Next base: position 51,047 of record DASXOZ010000028.1, read on the forward strand.
ATACGAGAGATACGTCTCGCCGAGGTCGTCACCGGGGGCCGGCGTCGTCGAGAACAGCTTCCCCGGCCCGGGCCCGATGTCGGAAACGGCAACGTTCAGCCACTTGTCCAGGACCGTCCCGAAGTAGTCCCGGATGTCATGGCTCATCCTCAGGTCGTCGTCCAGGTCCGGATCCTGCAGCGAAGGATACTGGCCGTGAATCCCGCCGATGACCGACGAGCCGACGACGAACTGCGGCGCCGAGCGCCCGTGGTCGGTGCCCGCCGACGACTTGTCGCTCGAGTTCTGCTTGTTGGTGCGGCCGAACTCCGACAGCGTCAAGATCAGCACCTTGCTCGAAAGATCGCCGGTCAGGTAGCCGTCGCCTGCGTAGCCCGCAGGCAGCGTGACCGTCGACTGCATCTCGCGCCAGAACGCCGCGATCGCCTCCGAAACGTTGAACAGCAGGTTGGAGTGGTACAGGTCCTGTTCCTGGTTGCTGTGCGTGTCGAAGCCTCCCATCGCGACATGGAAGAAGCGGGCGCCGACGTTCGAGCGGATCACTGCCGCGACGTGCCGCAGGTCGTCGGTCAGGTAGTTCTGGGCGAACTGTCCGGTCGACGGGTTGAGCGGCGAAGCCCAGACCAGGTCGTTGTAGGACGCGTAGTTGCCGTCCGAATCGATCAGCAGCTTTTCGACCTTGCCGGTGGCCGAGCCGGGCTGGTAGTACTCGTGGAACGTGTCCACCGCCGCCACGCCGGTATTGCCGATGTTGACGAGCTCGGGGAACGCATTCGGATCGGACAGCGCGCTGTCGCCGTACATCGACGTGAACGTCGCCGAGCGCTGGGAGCTGTGGCTTCCGGCGGGGAAGCGCAGCTCGCTCAGTGAGTTGAACGCGAACAGGCTCGTGTTGGTCGGCGTGAACAGCGGATTGTAATCGTCTCCGATCATCACTGCCGGCACGTCGGTCGGCTGGAAGTTCATGAGGTTGAAGTACTTGCCCATCCACCCGAGCCCCGCCGTGCCGACAGGGTCGCCCGTGTAGTAGATGACTTCGCTGCGGAAGTGCGAGTAGTCGGTGAACGGGTAATGCACTCCGGGGACGATCGCCAGGTTGCCGTCGTTGTAAACGTCGTGCAGCGATTTCATTGCCGGATTGAGCGCGTAGTGATCCAGGTTCGAGTCGGCGCCGATGGCAAGGACGCCATCGCTCGTATCGAAGCCCGCGGTCGTCCAGTCCGACAGCGAATCACCGACCTTCGGCGCCCTCATTGTCGGCCGGTACTCCTCGTACTTGAGCCTCTGGTTGCCGTCGAGCGGATACACCATGTTCAGGCCGTCGTTGCCGCCGTAAAGCTCGAGGAACACGACGATCGCGTCCGAAGGCCCGGACGCATACGCGACGCCGGTGCCGGGCAGCCATTTCATCGCCGGGGCCGCGGCGGCACCCGCGGCGAGCGTTGCGGTGTTCTTGAGGAATTGCCTGCGTGTAAGAGCCATTGTCCTGCTCCTAGAAGATCTGCGACTCGGCCGCCTGCAGCACGAGCGCGATGGTTCCGCGCACGAGGATCCGCGCGTCGTCCTTCGACGCATCGCTCAGATCCAGCTGGGACTTGCTGCCGCCGTCGGTGATGAAATTGAGAAGCGCCGTGCGCTGCGCGCTCGTCAGCGCGACGCCGCCCTGGTACGTCGCCGGATCCGCATCATCGAGCCCGACGCGGCGGATGATGGCGTCGACGCAGGTGCCCGGATCGGTCGTGCTGCTGCCGACCGGCACGATCGTCGAGATGTCCAGGAACGTCTTGCCCGCGTCGGCCTCGGCCAGCAGCCGCGAGAAGTCGAGACGGCTGACCAGGGTACCGGTCGTGATCCAGCGCTTGCCGCCGGGCCAGCCGGCGACGTTGGGCGGCTCGAACAGCTCCATGCCCATGTCGGCGAGCATGTCGACGAGGTATTCCGAGTCGTTCAGCGTCTTGCCGTCGCTCTTGACGCCAAGGGCGCGGAACTGGCCGATCATGTAGTCCACCGGGTTGCGCACGGTACGCGTCTTGGCGGTGTCGCTGTAGAACTCCTCGCTGTTGAACATCGCACGGAGCACGGGAATCACTTCGAAGTCGCTGGCGACCAGCGTCGCCGCGAAACCGGCCAGAGTCGTCTTCAGTCCCGGCACCGGCGGCGGGTACGCGAAGTAGGTCCACAGCTTGACGCAAAGATGCATCGCCGCCTGGACGTTCCCGACGCTGTCGGTGCGCGAGAAAATCAGCTTGAGCACGTCGTCGGCGGTACCGGCCACGTCGGCGCCGATCTTGAAGTTGTTGTTCTGGACTCCGAAGATCGTGATCGGGTCCGGCATGTCGTCGCCGTTGTCGTCGAACTGGCCGCCGTCCCAGGCATAGCTCTGCCAGACGCCGACGTTCTTCTCGATGTTGACCCAACCCGTCAGCGCGCGCGCGAGCTGGTGCACGTCGCCCTCGGTGTAGTTGGGATAGGCCGGATCGTTGCTGCCGTCGTCCTTCAGCTGGGAAATGCCCAGCGTGAACAGCTCCATCACCTCGCGACCGAAGTTCTCGTTCGCGTTGACGTGAATACCGTCGTCGGTTGCATAGTTCGAGATGCCGTCGAGGTAATAGAGGTTGGCCGGATCGCGGTTGAAGTCGCGCACCAGCTCGCGGAAATTGCCGCCGGCATAGCGCCGGAACAGGCCGTTCTGCGTGGCCATGTACGATGCCTCAGGCTGCTTGATGAAGCCCGAGCAGAGGTGGCCGTGCCAGTACAGCGTCATCTTTTCGCGCAGGGCATCGCGCGGGCTGGTGGCCTTGAGCATCGTCTTCAGCCACCACTGCTTCTGCTTCAGCTTCGCCTTGTAGAAGTCGCGCCCGCCCGTGGGCGGTCTCTTGTTCGATCCGGTGAACGACAGGATGTCGTCCACCGCATCGCTGACCGAGCTGTGGCTTTGCAGGAAGGCCTGGATCTCCGCGTTCGTGCCGCCGAAGCAGGCACGGCGCAGGAGATGGGCCGCATTCTCGAAGTTCCAGACTGCCATCAGGTCTCCTCCCGTTCTTTTTTTCCCATTCGACGCGGGCGACGTGCCGCCCGCTATGCTGCCGCGGGCGGCGATCCGCCCGCTTCGTGTCCTACTGGTCGGTGCCCGGTACCCAGCCGGTCTCCGGTGCCTGTCCGTTGGTCATGTCGCCGATGATCCACAGCCGGATCATCTCGATCAGAGACGGATCCAGCGCAGGCTTGTCCTTGGGCATCTGCACGCCGTAGTCCGGCAGCAGGTTCCCGGTGATCTTGAGGTAGAGAAAACTCTTCGATGGATCGCCCGGCGTCACCCGGTGAAGCGACGAATCCATGGACGCGGAAGGATTGTCCGGCGTCACACCGACGAGGTTCGAATATGCCGAGCCCGGCAGCAGGATGAGATTGCCCGTGTGGCTGTTGGAGTCGTGGCAGCCGGCCACTGCGCAGGTCTGTGCGAAAACCTGCTGGCTGATGCGGTCGAAGGTGCCGGTGTAAAGGTCGGTCGGAAGATAGACGCCGTCTCCCTCGGGACGGCACGTGAACTTGACGGTGTCGACGTCGGTGACGGGTCCGGACGCGGTCGCACCATCGGTCGTGATGCGCAGCACCTTGCGATTCAGCTTCATTACGTTGGAGCTGTCGGGGCCGCGCAGCTTGACGGTGATCGAGCTGGTCAGGGTGCAGCGGTCGGGCGCCATCGTCGGCAGGTTGAGTGCGGCCGTGCGCGACTGCAGCGCCTGGAAATCGGTGTCGAAGCGGCGGTCGATGCCGTTGTCGACCGCGTGGTCGACGACGACCGAATACGCGGTGTCGCTCGTGCAGCTGTCGAAGGACGTCGAGTTGGCGCAAAGGCGAAGCGGGAACTCGCAGCGCCCGTTGCGAAGGCCGTCGGCGTCGCAGGTCGAATCGCCGTCGACGCAGTCGACCGATTTCGGGATCTTCGGCGCCGCCGGCTTGTTGGCACCGTCGACGTCGAGCGCGAGCACGCAATCGCCGGACGGGCTTCCTCCGCCTCCGATCAGCGTCGCGCGTGCGGCTGTGGCCGTCGCCAGCGCGAGGAGCGAGGCGACAGCGAGCGTGATGCAGGAACGGTGCATCGGTCCCCCGAAGACAGGCAACTCAGGATTTTCGTCGCGGCCCTGACAGGCCGCCGCCCCCGGAAATCCTGCTGCGATCTTGGAAGCACGGTGCCGGGGCGTCAAGGTGGTTTTGCGACGAATCCTCGTGCAGTGTTGCACGAATCGCGCGCGCGCCGCGCGCTGTGCACGCGTTAAGCCGTAACCGAATGCCCGACTCTCCCCCATTGCTGACGCGAGCGGCGCAGCAAGCACCGGCGTCGACAAGCGCTGGCGCTGCTCGGGAGCTTCGCGCTGCGGCGCGCGACTGCCTCGAAGAACGCGATCTCGACGTCAAGGTGTCGCGAACGGCGCAGGTGTTCGCCGCATGGCGGCGAGGGGAGATCGCGTTGGATGTCGATGCTTCGCTCGCCGAAGCCACGCATCCTCCCCAACCGGGTCTGCCTCACGGACTGGTTCTCGCCGACCCCGCGCGCGTGCCGCGGCGCGGCTTCGGATCGACGGCCCGGCGCGCGGCGTTCGTGCACGCCATCGCACACATCGAATGGAATGCGATCAATCTTGCGTGGGACGCGGTGTGGCGCTTCGCGTCGATGCCGCGCGAATTCTACGACGACTGGGCACGGGTCGCGGCGGAGGAAGCGACGCACTTTTCGATGCTGCGCGAGCGGCTTCGCGATCTCGGCAGCGATTACGGCCGCATGAGCGCCCACGCGGGACTCTGGCAGACGGCCGAAGCGACGACGAGCGACGTACTCGATCGCATGGCACTGGTCCCACGCGTTCTCGAGGCGCGCGGCCTCGACGTCACGCCGGGCCTGATCCTCAAATTGAAAGAACACGGCGACGACGCGACCGCCGCCATCCTCGAGGTCGTGCTGCGCGACGAGGTCGGCCACGTGCGCACCGGGTCGCGCTGGTTCCACGAGCTGTGCCGGGAGCGCGGGCTGGCTCCGGCTCCGGCCTTTTGCGCGGCAATCTCCCGCCATTTTCGCGGCCGGCCGCAGCCCGCCGGCGACCCCGGGGCGGTCGCCTTGAGGCGTGAGGCGGGTTTTACCGACGAGGAGCTCGAAGCCGTCGCCGCCCTGGCCGGAAATTGGCCTGGCGTTCAGCCCGCTGTTCGCCAGGATGAGCCCGCTGCTCGCCGGGAGGAGCCCTGGCGGCCGCCGGGGGGAGGCGCAGGCCCAGACGGAGAATGAGGCCGAAGCGAAGCAAGCAAAGAACTGGTAGTCGCCCGACGGCCGGTCTACCATGCCGCCGGGGATTGGCGGCTGGTACTGGCATCCAGGGCAGCTCGCGCCGGCGGCGCGACGACCCCGGCCCCGCAGCTCCCCGGTAACGACGAATGATGGCCTCCGCTCCAGCCCGAGGAGCCCAGTCCCAGGGCCTGTTCATCCGCATCCTGCTGGCTACCGGCCTGCTCGCCCTGATCCTCGTCTCGTACCTGTCGGCGTGGACGGGAGGCGGCTTCTACCTCGTCGGCGCGATGGTCGGCCTGATCGGCCTCGTCGTGCTGTTGCGCAAACCCGTCGTCGGCGTCTTCATCCTGATGACGACGTTCCTGTTCACGTATCCGGAGGCGCTGCGCGGCGCCGGCAACATCACGATCAACAACATGCTCGGGCTGCTGCTCGTGCCGCTGATGCTGTTCGAGATGATCCGCGACGGCCGCTGGTGGCCGCTCAAGTTCAAGCCGTTCTTCCTGTTCCTCGTGATCGCGATGTCGCTGATCATCTCGAGCAACACGTACACCGGACAGACCGGCGCTTCCGAGCTGATCGAACAGAAGTCCGAGGTCAAGGTCGAGACGAGCAACCGCGCTCAGGGCCCCGCGCTCGTGTCGACGCGCGACATGGCGACCAAGTACATCACGCGCCTGATCTTCCTGCTGCTGTTCGTCTACTTCATGCGCACCAACCGTGACCTGACCGGGGTCGTGCTGATCCTGGTCGTCGCGATGCTGGTCACCTACTTCAGCGTCAGCCTCGGGGCTGGTGCGGCCGGCTGGGGAACCGGCCGGCTGCGAACCATGTCCGACGCCGGCGGCGCGGTCTACGCGGGACGCAATCCGAACAAGCTGTCGTACTTCGCGCTGCTCGTGCTGACGCTGATGTGGTACGGCCGGCGCGCCATCAAGTGGCCGATCCTCTATCCGCTCTGGGCAGCGCTGTGCTCCCTCACGTTCGTCATGATCCCGCTGACGGGTTCCCGCTCCGGAATGCTGAACCTGCTGCTGTTCGTGCTGATCGTTCTGCTCGAGGACAAGTTCAGCTACCGCAAGATCGTCGGCCTGGCGGGGATCGTTTTCGCGGTAGTCGTGCAGCTCGGCTACCAGACGAGCATCCTCGACCTCGTGCTGCCGGCCGAGACCGCCGAACGGCTCGAAAAGCTGCAGGTGCGCTCCGAAGTCGTCGAGGACGAAGGCGTGGCGGCCACCGGCTCTCTCGGCGGCCGCTTCCGCACGGCGCAATCGGCGCTGATGATTTTCCAGGAGCATCCTGCGTTCGGAGTCGGGATCGGAAATTTCGACGAGGAGCGCGCCGCGGTCGACCCGTTCGGCGTCGTCGGCCCTCCGCACGACTCGTACCTGTGGGCGCTCGCCGAGGGCGGACTCACGGTATTTTTTCTCTACCTGACGCTGTTCGCGTACACGTTCCTGCGCATCAACGAGATCCGCTGGGAATACGAAGCGCGCTTCGGGCCGATGAAGCTCGGCTGGCTGGTGGCCGGCATGCGCACGGTGCTGATCGGCTTCATGTTCTTCTCGCTGTTCGCCGACATGTGGTACCACGACTTCTTCTTCATCCTGATTGGCATCTCGCTGTCGCTGATCCACCTGCACGAGGAGTACGCGACCACCGGAAAGATTCCGGAGCCGTTCCGTCTCGGCGGTCTCGGCAAACAGGAAGACATGGCTTCGCGCCGCCCGGTGCTTCTCGGCATGGCGCGCACCGGCGCCTGAGGCCGCGGCTGGCTGTTGGGGACAGTCCTCCCCGCATTCCTGTCATGGAGACAATCCCCGACAGGATTCGCGGGCGATCAGGACGCCGAGACGTCCTCGCCGCCGTCGACGGCGATGACGGAGCCCGAAACCCACGAAGCCTGCGGCTCGAGAAGCAGCGAAACCAGCCCGGCGACGTCGTCGGGACGGGTAAGGCGCCCGCCGGGATTGAGGCGCGTCGCCAGCTCCATCATGTGATCGTGCCCGGGAATCTTGCGCAGCGCAGGCGTGTCGGTGACTCCGGCGCGCAGCGCATTGACGGTGATCCCGCGCGGACCGAGCTCGACCGCGAGCTGGCGCACCAGCGCTTCGAGCGCCGCCTTGGCTGCCGAGACCATCCCGTACGACGGCATCGCGCGGGCCGAGCCTGCCGATGTCATTGCGAAGATGCGCGTTCCGCGGCCGGCAAGGCCGCGGAACACCGCCTCCTGGGTCCATGGCACCAGCGAGCCGGCCATCACGTCCAGAGTCATCGCGAGCTGTGCCGCCGTCGCCGACGCTTTTGCGTTCTCGCCGACCAGCGGCACGAGCGCGCCGAAGGCCAGCGAGTGAAACAGCACGCGAAGACATCCGGGCTCGCAGCGCGCCGCCAGCGCATCCATCACTTCGCGGATCTTGTCGGGATCGGCTGCGTTCGAATTGAAGAACAGGGTCTCGACTCCCGATGCCTCGCAGGCCTCGCGGGTCGCGACGGCCGACGCGATCGTCGAGCGCCGGTCCAGGTGCACGCCGCAGACGTGGATGCCTCGCGAGGCCATCGCCCGGCTCGTTGCTGCTCCGAAGCCGCTGCTGGCCCCCAGCACCAGCGCCCACTGTTTCGTCCCTGCGTTCATGGCTGCGGCCGCCTTGGCTACCCCTCGGCAGTCCCTCGAACGGAAACGACGGTAGAGGGGGAAGTCCCGGGCCGCAAACCCTCGACGTTGCTGGAGCCTTTCCCGGTTGGACGTACTCGGCCGGTTTGCTATAGCCCCCCGGTATCAGCGACGCCGCCTCCGGCGCCCGCACTCCCCCGCTACGAAGGAGAGGAACCATGACCGATCTCAGCAAGACGCCTCAAGAGGAGCTCCGGGAAAAGGCCTGGCAGGCCGCCACCCGGCTCGTCGTCGGGCTCACACTCCTTGGAGCGGGCTACACTGCCGCCTACCTCCAGTACAAGGACGCCGTCGAGCTGCGCGTGACCGTCAAGCAGAAGCAGGACCGCATCGTCGACCTCGAGAACGAGCGCGAGACGATGAGCACCAAGCTCGCCAAGATCCAGCGCGACAAGGAAGTCTGCGAGAAGGCCGCCAAGGCCAGCGCACCCGCTGCGGCGCCCGCAGCTGCTGCGCCGGCCGCCGCTCCTGCCACGGAGTAAGTGGACCCAAGGCACGGTTCGAAACGGAGGGGCCGGGCTTCCTGCAAGCCCGGCCCCTCTCGTTTGTCAGGGCTTGCCGCCGATCGTCCTCTTCCAGTCCAGGACCTTGGCTTTGGCCGCCGCCGCCTCGGCATCCGCGATGCGGCCCGCCCTCTGGTAGAACATCGAAAGATTCGTGTACGCGAGCACGTCATCGGGCGTCAGCTCGACGATGCGCGTCCCGCACGCAATGGCGTCGTCGAACTGTCCTCGGGCCAGGTGGACCATCGCCTTTCCGAGCAGCGCATCGACGTAGTCGGGGTCGATCGCGAGGCAGCGCTCGAAACGATCGAGCGCCTCGGCGTGGCGTCCTTCGCCGTGCAGGTCGCTGCCTTCGAAGAACAGGTCCTCGATGTCGGGGGCGTCGGCGGGATCGCTCACGGTGCGAGGTTACCCGGGCCTCTTGCTGGAGCAATGCACGCGCAGGCGGGGCATCGCCGCCGCTACCGGCTCCGCTGCATCCGTCGCAGGGAAATACCGTGACGGCAATCGAGACGGCCGAGCGATTCATCGACGAATCGATTGCATCCGGTGTGGTTGCCGATGGGCCCGATACTCGCGATGACGCGCAGTTTGGCGCCGTTGCGCTCGAAGTGTTCGAGTACCAGTACGAGCGCATCCCTCTCTACCGGCGCCTGTGCGAGCTGCGCAGCGTAGATCCCGCCTGCGTCCGGCACTGGCACGAAATTCCAGCGGCGCCGGCCGACTTGTTCAAGGAAGACCTCGGGGTCGCCGAAGACGCGGGTTCCGTCGTTTTCGCGAGCAGCGGCACTACTGCCGGACCGGGGCGAAGGAGCCACCGCGCGCTCGGCCCGCGCAGCTACGATCTGTACCGGCGATCGTCGCTGGCAATGTTCCGGGCAATGGTGCTGCCAGACAATCCGGGGGTGATGTCGGTGCTCGTGCTCGGACCGACGGCGGCCACCCACCCCCAGTCCTCGCTCGGGCACATGTACAGCTTCGTCGCCGACGCCGTCGCCGCGCGCGACGGGGACCGGTGCAGCGTTGCGTGCATGCTTGGCGCGGACGGAAACCTCGATCTGGACGCGACGGTTTCGTCGTTGGAGCAGGCCGCCGCCGCAACGAGGCCCGTTCTGCTGCTCGCGCTTCGCTCCACGATGACCGCGGTGTTCGAAACTCTGCGTGCACGCGGGCTTGCGCTGCGGCTTCCCGCCGACAGCCGCCTCGTCGAGACTGGCGGCAGCAAGGGGGCCCGCACGCTGTCGCGAGGCGGGCTGCTGCACGCCGCCTGGCGATTCCTGCACATTCCGACCTATCTCTGCACCGGGGAGTACGGCATGACTGAGCTCGTCTCGCAGTTCTACGACGATGCGCTGCGCAGCCGCTGGTCCGGACGCCTCGGCCCCCGTGCCAAGACCGGTCCTCGCTGGACCCGCACCGTCGTCGTCGATCCGGTGACGCTGGAGCCGCTGCCGCGAGGCGAGCGCGGCCTCCTGCGGCACGTCGATCTCGCCAGTTGCGACGCCGTCACGGCGGTGCAGACCCTCGACGTCGGGGTCGAGACTGCCACGGGATTCGAGGTGCTCGGCAGGGCGGAAGGAAGCGAAACGCGCGGCTGCAGCCAGCTGATGTCCGTGTTATCGGATTGAGCCGGATTGGGAATGCAATGAATGTCATGGGGTCTGACCCCATGACCGGGATGTAATGGGGTCTGACCCCGTCATTCCGATGGAATGGGGACTGTCCCCGAGAAAATCAGGTGAAGACTACGATTCCAGGCGAGATTCCCGGAGCAGCGCAGCAGCCGCCACGCGCGCTGCGCGACCCGGTCGTTTCCGCGCTGTCCGGCACGACGGCGGCTACGGCCTCCGCGCTGGAGCGGGCGATCCTCGAAGGCGGCCGCGCGCGCGGCCGCGTCATCGAATCGATGACGACCGCGGAAATCATCGAGATCCTCGCGGCGGCCGCAACGGCGTGGACCCAGCTTCACTACACGCCGCGCACCCGCCTGCTTCCCCTTCTCGCGCGGGACCTCGGCCTTCCGCGCACGATGATCGAAACGGGCCTCGACTCGATCTTCGGCGTCGTCACCGAAGATGCCCTGACGCGTCTCGTTACCGACGAAGTCGCCATTCCCGAAGCGCTCGAACGCGGCGTCGACCTCGGCAGCGGGCGGCGCTGCCGCCTGCTCGGTCCCCGCGTCGTTTTTCATTCGCTGGCCGGAAACGTTCCGGGCCAGTCGATCCCGGCAATCGTCTCGGCGCTGCTCGCGCGCTCGGTCTGCGTCGTGCGCGACAGCGAGCGGCAGCCGTGGCTGACCGCCGCCTTCGTCGCGACGCTGTCGGAATTCTCGAGGGACCTTGCCGCGATGGTCGTGCCCGCTTCGTGGCGCGCCGGCGACATGGGCATGGAGAAGCTGATCTTCGAGGTTGCCCACCGCGTCGAGCTCTCCGGCTCCGACTCGACGATGCGCACCATCGTCTCGCGTCACCCGCGCCGTCCCATCGTCACGCGCGGCACGCGCATCAGCGTCGGCGTCATTCCTCGCGAATCGGACACCGACCAGTGGCAGGAAGGTTTTGCCGCCGACATCATCCAGTACGAAGGCCTCGGGTGCCTCACGCCGCACGTGATCTTCGTCGAAGGACCGTCGCGCCGCGCCGAGCGGCTCGCCCGCCTGCTCGGCATCCAGCTGAGCCGCATCGAAGCGCTGCACCCGCGCATTCCGCGCGATCTCGGCTGCGAATCGCGGCGCCGCGCATTCATCGACGCGTGCGAGATGGTGAGTCTGCGCGAGGGCGGCGGCCACCTTCTGCGCGGCCGCAGCGACGGGTGGATCGTGCACTACCGGCCGATGGCTCCGGCGGCAGGCGGACCGGGGCTGCGCTGTGTCGTCGTCGCCTCGGTCGCCGATCGCGCCGAGCTCACGCTGCGGCTGCGCGCTGCATCCGCTCCGCTTGCAGGTGTCGGACTCGGCCTGGTTCGCGAGCATCGCGCGTGGGAAGACCTTGAATCGACGTTCTCGCAGCTCGGGGCAACGTGGATCTGCGAGCCGGGCCAGATGCAGAAGCCGCCGATCGGCTGGGCCCAGGACGGGCAGCGGCGCCTTGCCGATCTTCTCGAGTGGCGCGGAGTCGAGGACGGGGCTTGAGCCCGGGCGAGCAGCTCGCCGCCTTCCTGCGCAACGTCGCGCAGACTTCCGACTCGCCGCTCGGCCTCGTCGTCGAGAGCGCCAGCGGCTCGACGATCCGCACGGCCGGAGGCCGCGAGTACCTCGATCTTCTTGCCGGAATCGGCGTGGCCGCGCTCGGTCACGGCAATGCGCGCGTTCTCGACGCGATCCGCGAGCAGACGGGCAAACACCTTCACGTGATGGTGTACGGCGAGGTCGTGCAGCACGCCCAGGTGGCGCTGGCACGCATGCTCACGCGGCTGCTGCCGGCGACGCTCGACAACGTCTACTTCACCAATTCCGGCACCGAAGCCGTCGAAGGGGCACTCAAGCTTGCCCGCAAGGCGACCGGGCGGCGCTGGCTGCTCTCGTGCAACGGCGGATTCCACGGCGACACGATGGGGTCGGTGTCGGTCGGCGGCAACCCGCTGTATCGGACGCCGTTCGAGCCGCTGCTCGGCGACGTCGCCAGGATCGACTACAACGACTTCGATGCGCTGCTGTGCATCGACGAGCGCTATGCCTGCGTGATCGTCGAGCCGGTGCAGGCCGAGGCCGGCGTCATCCTGCCGAAGCCAGGCTGGCTTGCGGCACTTCGCCAGCGCTGCACCGAAGTCGGCGCGCTTCTCGTATTCGACGAGGTGCTCACCGGGTTCGGTCGTACCGGACGGCTGTTCGCATTCGAGCGCGAAGCCGTGGTGCCCGACGTGCTCGTGCTCGCCAAGGCTCTCGGCGGCGGCCTTCCTCTCGGTGCATTCGTTGCGTCGCGGCGACTGATGCGCGCGCTGTCGCACGATCCTGCGCTGTCGCACGTCACGACGTTCGGCGGTCACCCGGTCTGCTGCGCAGCCGGCCTTGCGGCTCTCGAGGTTCTCGTCGAGCAGGATCTCGCCGCCCGCGCCGAGCGCCTCGGAACCGCATTCGCACAAGCGCTGCGGCGTCGACTTGCGGCGCCGGCCGTGCGCGAGGTTCGCCACGCCGGGCTGCTCATCGGCATCGAGATGGATTCGCCGAAGCGGACGGCGCAGTTCACGCAGCAATGCCGCAGCGAAGGGCTGCTGGTCGGCTGGACTCTTCACGACGATCGCGTCGTCCGACTCGCTCCGCCGCTGGTCATCCACGAGGCGGAGCTCGATGAAGCGACGCTGAAGATGGAGCGGGCGCTCTCGCGCGTCGCGTAACGCCGTCAGGCCCCCGCCGGGCTGGTGCCCCGCCCGAGAGGTTCGTGCGCTGCCGCTCGCGCAATCTCGCGGCGAATGCTGCGCGTCATGAGCTTCTCGTAAAGAGCGGGCGCAAGGGCGTGCAGCAGCATCGTCAGTTTGCCAACGGCAGTCAGCACGAGCAGACGACGCCCGCGCTGCGCTGCCGTGAAGACGGCCGCGGCAACGGAATCGGGATCCGCGATCCTTCCGATGGTGGACCGGGGATGAAGCGCAGCACGGCCGTGCGCGTCCAGCGCTGCGGCACCAATTCCCGTGCGCGTGAACCCCGGGCAGACGATCAGCACGTCGACACCGGTCCCGGAAAGCTCGGCTCTCAGCGACTCGAACATTCCGTGCAGCGCATGCTTGCTGGCTGCGTAGCCGCTGCGCTCGTACAGCGGCGCCAGTCCGGCAATCGAGCTGGTGACGACGACGAGGCCGCGGCGCTCGACGATGCTCGCCAGCGCGGCCTGCGTGCAGTAGAGGGCGCCGAAGACGTTGACGTCGAGGACCCTGCGGAATACCGCAGCGTCCGTTTCGGCAAAGCAGCTGCGGTGCGTAATGCCCGCGTTGTTGACGAGCACATCGATGCCGCCGAACTCGCGGATCACTTCGCCGATGGCGGCGCGGCAGTCGTCTTCGCTGGTTACGTCGCAGCGACGCGCGACGACGCGCCCGCGCGCATCCACGATCGTGCCGGCCACCTGTGCGGCAGCGTGCTCGTCGCGGTCGAGCAGCACGACGTGCGCGCCTGCGGCCGCAAACCGGCGCGCCAGCGCCGCGCCGATTCCCGACCCGGCTCCGGTCACGACGACGACTCTTGCATGGAAATCACGCCGCATGGGCCCGCGCCTCGACGAACAGGTCGAACACTTCCCTCGTGGTCTTGCGCGGCACGTAGCCGAATTCTTCCTTCAGTCGCCGGTTGTCGAGCACCGGACGGTAACGCAGGAAGCCCACCTGCTCGGGTCCATATCGCGACAGGCCCACCGCGTGCAGGACGCGAAGACCCTCCCGGATGAGCGCCGGCGGGAACGGCACGTAACGCTTCTTCAGCAGCGACGCGATCTCGGCCATGCCGAGAGTACCGTCGCCGGCAAGGTTGTAGATCCCCGTTCCGCCCTCGTGGATGCCGTGGAGGATGGCGCCGACGACGTCGACGTCCCAGACGAGGACGAACGGAGTCTGCGCTCCGCGCACGCCGATCACGAAGGCGGCGTCGAACAGGTCGGTGATCTGGTTGTGCACCGTGGCGCCGAGGATGGTGCCGGGACGCAGCACGAGCTGGAGCAGCCCGGGATGGCCGCTGCGCCACTTGGCGAGCATCTCTTCGACGAGACGCTTGTGGTGCGAATACCCGAACTCCTCGTTGCCGCGCAGCGGGTCTTCCTCGCGAAGGACCTGCGGGTTGTCGGCGTGGTATCCGTACGCTGCGCCGCTGCTCGTGTAGATGATCTTGCGCACGCCCGCAGCGATGCATCCGTACAGCACGTTGGCGGTACCGGTGACGTCCACTTCGTACTCGAGCTCGCGGCTCATGCCGCGCCCGGGGTTGACGATCGCGGCAAGGTGCACGACGAGATCGCAGCGATGGCGGCCGAGCAATTCGCCGAAATCGTCGCGGCAGACGTCTGCGCGAACGTACTCCACGCCCGCGATGCGCTGCTCCCTGGCAGGAAGGCGAATGTCGCAGGCGACGATGGTCTCGATGCCGCGGCGGTCGTCGGCCAGGGCACGGATGAGCTGCTCGCCGATGTAGCCGGAGGCTCCGGTGACCGCGATCGATCGATAGGGCAGTGTTTCCTTCATCGCTCAGCCTCCTGCCGGTTCCTGGTGCATGTCCTTGAAATGCTGGAGCCCGGGCGCGAACAGGTGCGCGGTCGGCTCGACGTCGACGTGGACTACCGAGCAACGGCCCGTTGCGAGGCAGCGTCGCAGCGCCGCATCGAGATCGGCCGGATCCGAGACCCTCTCGCCATGGGCTCCCATCGCGACCGCCACCTTGTCCCATTCGATTTCGCCGAGATCGGTATTGATGGTTCCGTCTCCGTCCGGTCCGAGCGCATGAGGCAGCGCGGCGCGCGACTGGGCGAGCGCGATCATCTGGTTGATCTTCACCATGCCCCATTGGCGGTCGCAGCAGACGACGAACACGGGCGCCAGGCCGCAGCGCACCGAGGTCTCGATCTCCTGCATCTGGAACGCCATCGCACCGTCGCCGATGATGCAGCACACCTGGCGGCCGGGCAGCGCCACCGCGGCACCCAGCGCCTGGCCGACGCCGGCCCCGAGGTGCCCGAAGTGCGCCGTATGCAGCATCGAGTTCGGCGAGCGCGCCTCGGTGAAGAAATGGCCCCAGACCGCCGTATTGCCTCCGTCGAACACGAACACCGCATCGTCGTCGAAGACGCGACGGCATGATGCCGGGACATGCCCCGTGATCATCGGCTTGGCGCGGTTGTCGAGCACGCTGTCCAGGGCGGCCCGGTCTTTCTTCTTGTCGACGGAAAGATGCTCGACTGCGGCGCGCCGCGCCTCCAGCGGCATCGATGCGACGCGTTCTTTCAGCAGCGGCGCCAGGCGCGCGAGGAAGCGCCGCGCGTCGGCGTGCACGAGCAGCTCCGCCGGACGGTTGCGCCCGAGACACGCCGCGTCGACGTCCACCTGGATCATCTTCTGGCGCGCAGCCGGCGCCCAGTACGGCGGCTTGCCCCACCAGTCGGTCTCGCCGAGCTCGCATCCGAGCACGAGCATCACGTCTGCCTGGTTGCGAAGGCGGGTGCAGGCTTCGATGTGCGGCATCGGCCACGAAAGCGCCGAAGTTTCGACGAAGGCGCTGCGAGCGCTCCACGACGTCGTCACCGGCGAGTGCAACAGGGCCGCGACCTCGGCCAACTCGGCGAAGGCTCCGGCATGGATGACTCCGCCGCCGGCGTGAATCACCGGGAGCGAGGCCGCCGCGAGAAGCTCTGCTGCTTTCTCGAGAGAATCCAGGCTCGGCTCGCACGGCTCGCAGCATCGATAGCGACGCGGAAGCTCGAAGGCGCACGCGGGGCCGCTGCCGTTCAGGATCGACTCCGGCACGTCGAGGTGCACGACGCCGGGGCGGCCCTCGTACGAGACCCTCAGCGCCTGGCGCATCAATTCGCCGAGGCGCGAGAACGACGAAACCGTCTCGGACCATTTCGACATGCCGCGGATGACCGCGACGTGGTCGAAGCACTGGTAGGTGCCGCCTCGATCCGGATACGTGATGCCGCTGCGCCGCGAGCTGGTGATCAGCAGCACGCGGTTGCCCTCAGCGTTCTCGACCGCGACTCCCGAAAGCATGTTCGCGACGCCGGGGCCGTTGCTTGCGATGCAGACGCCGAGCTTTCCCGTCAGGCGCGACCACGCGCCCGCCATGTGCGCAGCGACCGCTTCGTGGCGCGGCGACACCATCTCGATGCCGAGCTCCACGCAGTGCGCGAAGAGCTGGGTATAAGTGCCGTCGACGATACCGAAGAACTTCTCGACCCCTTCCTGCCGGAGCATTCCGGCGATGATCGCGCCACCGGTGGTCTCGGACATCGCGCTGCCTCCCCGGCGCGGCGATCCAGACCGCGGCGCCTGTGGCGAATGAAGCAATGTTCATTCCACGATGAGATCGCCGTCTGCGCGCGCAGCAGCAGGCGAAAAAGCAGTTGGGGACAGGCACCAGCAGGCTGGTGCCTGTCCCCAACTACGCAAGAGTAGCGAACTGCCGGGCGGAGGCGCCGCCGCACGCGGGCCGGGGAGTTAGCGCGTACGACAAAACGCACGCTCCGCCGGCAGTTCGCAGACTAGGGCACGCAGTCCAGCACGATTGGCTGGCCGACTGCGGCCTTGAGGATCCGAAGCGCATCCGATGCCGTCACGGATCCGCTGTGGTCGACGTCGCAGCGATCGAGGGCGCAGACCACCGACCCCACCGCCGCGTGAAGCGCGACCAGTGCATCGCCCGCATTGATGTGCGTGTCGTCGTTTGCATCTCCGCAGATGGCCACCGGAACCGTCGACGACGTGGACGAGGAGGAGGTCGTAGTAGTCGTCGTGGTCGTGGTCGGGGAAACGACAGCCCCGACGTTGACGGCGGCCATCTGCGCACCGAGATAATTGCCGAGGTCGCCGGCCGCCGGATTCCCGTCGCTCACCGGCTTCGCCTCGTGGCTCTCCGCATCGTATTCGCCGGTGTACGCGTAGAATTCGTAGCGACGCGTCACCGACTCGTTGCCTTCACCGATCTGTTTCGAAGCTTCCGCCTCGTGGGGAACTCCCACTTCCGACTGCAGCAGCTGCCATTCGGTCTCCACCTCGGCCGCTTCGTCGGGCACACGCGGATCGTCGGAAACCAGGTGGTCGAGCTCGGCCGGATCGGGGGACTCGGTGACGAAAACTTTCATCCAGATCGCATCGCCGAACTGGAATCCGAGCGGCTCCGGCGGCTCGATGACGGCCGCGACGACAGGATGAATCTGATCAGGAAGCTGCGGAGGCGGCGGCGTCACGTTCCACACCGGCGCGGGAATGTTGACGCTCGTGCCCGAAACCTTGAGCGTTCCGGGATTGGCCGGATCGGCGACCAGCCATCGATAGACGGTATTCGTCGGACTGGCGGTGAGGGAGACACCGAAGTGCTCGCAACCGCTCGTCAGGTAATCGACGGAGCCGCCGGTCCAGCAGGCGTGACCGTTGGTCGGCGTGATGACAGCCGGAGCCTGGGGCGTCGCCTGAAGAAACGCCTGGGCTCCGGCATCGAAAGCGCTTTCGTAGCGTACGTAGACCCCGCCCGCGAAATCGACGACGACCGGGTTGCCGTAGCGCTGCTGTCCGAACTCGTAGACGACGTTCTGGCTGCTGATGCCGTCGAGCTCGATTTCGAACCCGTGGCAGTCTTCGCCGGTATCGTTGAAGACGTCGAAGTTGGTCAGCTCGCCGAACGTGATCGACGCGCTTGCCGCCGCGGGAAACCCGAAGAGGAACACAGCGGCGCCGAGCAGCGCGAAATGGGGACGTCGCGAGAAGATCAATGAACCGCTCCTTTGCAGAGCCGCACGAGGCTTGCCTGGCCGCATTGGAGCAATCGTCATTCCAACGTGGGAGGACGCGGTCCCGGCGGCAAAATCCGCGGATTTTGCCGATGTTCGCGCCCCGCGCCGCCGCCGCGTTCCCGGCTCTGGGAATACCGGCGCCTCCGATTCCCAGGTTTGAGTCCGCGACCGGCGGGAAGCCGCGGCCGCGGCGCTGCCGCCGGCTCGCGA
Source organism: Candidatus Binatia bacterium (assembly GCA_036493895.1). Classification (NCBI taxonomy): domain Bacteria; phylum Candidatus Binatota; class Binatia (SeqCode); species Binatia bacterium. Next base: position 69,137 of record DASXOZ010000028.1, read on the forward strand.
AAACCGGCGCGATCAGCCGCCCGCAAGGTACGTGTGAAACGCGTCGCGAAGCCGGGCGCCGGCGTCCTCGGCAATCACTTCGCCGTGCGCCACCACGATGCGGCGCAGCGGCCATGCGAGCAGGCGTTCCAGGAAAGCCGCGACCTGCGTGCGGTCGGTCAGCAGCAGGGTCCTTGCGGTGCGGCTCGGTCCGAATCCGGCGGGAACTCCGGACAGTCGCCACGCAACGCGATCGAACCCTCGCGCGAAGCGCGTCATGTGGAACGCGACATCCGTCAAAATCAGCGACCCGCTTTCGCAGTGAAAGAACGCCGTCTCCGAAAGACCCCGCAGTGGACCGAGAACGGCGACCTCGATTTGCCCGTTCCACTCCTCGGGCGCCCGCGGCCCGAGCTCGATCGCTTCGGGCAGCGACGGCACGCGCTGCGACAGCCCCGGCGTCACGAGCAGGGACGCGCGCGGATAACGGCGAAGGAACTCGGCGCAGTACACGTAGTGAAACGAGTTCGGCGCGACGACGTAGCGAACCTCTCCGATTGCATCGAGGTCGTCGGCGCCGTCTTCGGCGATGCGCGCGGGAGGCGATATGACGACGAGGCCGCCGCTCGCCAGCCGCAGGATCGTCGTGCGGCTCGGCAGCACGGGGCCGCCGGGCATGCGAAGCTGTCGCTCGAGCGTCCAGATTCCGCGATCGAGCTCGCACGCAGGCGGAGCGAAGCCGGGCACCGGCCTCGGCCTCAGGTGCTGCATCAGGCGATCGGCAAGGGAACGGTGCTGGCTCATCGGCTCGGACCTCGAGTTCGGGAGCAGTCGCGCGGCTTCGCATCGCCCTTGCCCGGGTCCTTTCCCGCTTTCAAGGGACTGGAACCGGCTCCCGCTCCAAGGCTGGCAATCGGTCGGGAACCGGCGGCATGGACCGAAGTTGTCTATCGCTTCTACAAATCGATCGGGTTCGATCGCAACGCGAATCAGGGATTCGTCGCAAGACCATGAAGCGGCGCTAATGCCGTGTTGTTCACGCGGCTGTACGTTTGCCTGAAGAGGACCACGAACGATAGAGTTTGCCCTCGCGGAGCCGTCTCGCGCGACCTGCATCACAGCGGCGCAAGCGGCGAGCGAACGCGGAGAGCTCCTTCGATGACTTCCAGTCCGCACGCGATCGATGTCGGCCCTGCTTCTCCTCGTGCGATGCTGGCACCCGCATCGGAAAGCCTCGCGGCACCGCGTTTTCTCACGGCACGCTGGCTGCGGCTGGTGATGGTCAATTTCGAAGTCGAATCTGCAATCCTGCAGGGCTGCGTGCCCGCCGGCACCGAACTCGACTCCTGGAACGGTCGCCACTTCGTCAGCATGGTCGGGTTCCGCTTCACCGATACGCGGCTGCTCGGTTTTCCGGTGCCGCTTCATCGTCATTTTCTCGAAGTCAACCTTCGATTCTACGTGCGACGCATCGTCGAGGGAGAAGAACGGCGTGGTGTGGTGTTCCTCAAGGAACTGGTCCCGCGGCGCGCCCTGGCCTGGGTAGCCAGGGCCGTCTACAACGAAAACTATGTCGCGACTGCGATGGGAAGCCGCGATTCGGGCAACGAGATCGAGTACTGGTGGATGCACCGCGCAAACCGGCATCGTCTCGGCATCACGGTGGAGCGTGACTCGTACCAGCCGGCTCCCGATTCCGAGGAGCGATTCATCACGGAGCATTACTGGGGATATTCGCGCCAGCGCGACGGCGCGACGATGGAATATCGGGTCGAGCATCCGGTCTGGAAGGTCTGGCGGGGTACGGCTTGCACTTTCGATTGCGACGTCCGGTCTCTGTACGGACCGGAATTCGAAGAGCCGCTTCGGAGGCCGCCGTCTTCCTGCTTTCTCGCGGACGGCTCCGATATCGTCGTGAGGCGCGGCGTGCGGCTGCGCCGGTGACGAGCGTTCGGTCGGACGATCGGCGAGTCCTGCTACAAAATTTGTAGCAGCCTAGCGCGCCGCCGCGCCGCGTACGGCGCCGATCTTGCCCTGCGACGACTGCATCAGGTACTCGGTGATGAAACCGTCGATGTCGCCGTCGAGCACGGCATCCGCATTGCCGACTTCGTAGCCGGTGCGAACGTCCTTGACGAGGCGGTACGGCGCCAACACGTAGTTGCGGATCTGGCTGCCGAAGCCGGCTTCCACTTTCGTGGTGCCGAGCTCGGCCATTTTCTGCTCCTGCTTCCGCCGTTCGAGCTCGTACAGGCGCGACGCGAGCATCTTCATGGCGAAGGCCTTGTTCTTGTGCTGGGAGCGCTCGTTCTGGCACGCGACGACGAGGCCCGTCGGAAGGTGCGTCAGGCGCACCGCCGAATCGGTCTTGTTGATGTGCTGGCCGCCCGCGCCGCCGGCGCGGTAAGTGTCGACGCGCAGATCCTCGTCGCGGATGTCGATCTCGATCGTGTCGTCGATCTCGGGCCACACCATCACCGAGGCGAACGAGGTATGGCGCCGCCCGGCATTGTCGAACGGCGAGATGCGCACGAGGCGGTGAATGCCGGCCTCGGCGCGCATGTAGCCGTACGAATACTCGCCTTCGATGATCAGCGAGGCGACCTTGATTCCCGCGCCCTCGCCGGGCTGGATCTCCGTCAGAGTCGCTTTCAGGCCGTGCCGCTCCGTCCAGCGCAGGTACATGCGCAGCAGCATCTCGGCGAAGTCCTGGCTTTCGGTGCCGCCGGTTCCGGGGCGGATCTCGACGATCGCGTTGCTGCGGTCGTACTCGCCCGACAGCATCTGCTGCAACTCGATCTCGTCGAGCTTCTTTTCGCACTCGGCAAGTTGCTGCAGCAGCTCGGACAGCGCTTCCCCGTCGCCTTCGTCGGCGAGCTCGAGGTAGACGGCGATGTCGTCGCCCGCTTTACGGATCGACTGGAAGTGGGAGATCTTCGATTCCAGGCCCGAGCGCTCGCGCAGCACCGAGCCGGCGGCTTCGCGATCATTCCAGAGGGAGGGGTCCTGGCTGCGCGCATCGAGCTCGTCGAAGCGCTTCCGGAGTGCGTCTACGTCAAAGGCGCCGCCCGAGGAGCTCGACTCTCTCCTCGAGGGCGGTCACTCGCGTGCGGATTTCGGGATCGACCTTCGCCATGACCCGCGCACTGTCTCACGACGGCTGCGCGCGAGCAACCAACTCTCCAACTCTCAGGCGGCGGCCCTGCGGCGGCGAACGGTCACGAATACGATGGCCAACGTTGCCGCCTGGCACAGGTACAGGAACACGTCTCCATAGATCCGGTAGAACGACCACACCTGGCGTGTCTTGACCGTCTCGACTTCGTAGGCCTGCTGGAACAGGGGCGTCGTGCCGCCGACGCGTCCAGTGTCGTCGATGAACGCGGAGATGCCGGTGTTGGTCGAGCGCACCATCGGAAGTCGGTTTTCGATTGCGCGCATCGCGGCCATCGCAAGGTGCTGGTGAGGCGCCGACGTGTCGCCGTACCACGCGTCGTTGCTGATGTTGACGAGGAAATCGAGGCCCTGAGCTGCGAATTGGCGCGTCAGCGACGGAAAGATCCCCTCGTAGCAGATCAGCGTCGAAAAGCGCGCCTGGCGCGGGTGCCCGTCCTCGGTCGGCGCTGCGCCGGCCTGCGACTGCGGCGGCGCAGAAAGATCGACGCTTTCGAACACCGTCAGGTCCTGTCCCTGGCCGAGCTGGCCGACGGCCTGCACGGCGATATCGACCATGCCGAACAGGCCGTAAAGCGGGATGTATTCGCCGAACGGCACGAGCTGGATCTTGTCGTAGGGCCCTTCGAGGCTGCCGTCGTTGCGGACGAGCCATGCCTGGTTGTACGGAGTCGGCGGCTTTCCTTCGTGCTCTTCGATGCCGGGTGCGCCGACGAGCAGGTCGATGTGGCGCTCGCGCGCGATTTTCGTCAGCTCGAGCGAATGCATGTCGCGCTGGATGTAGAACGGCAGCGCCGCCTCGGGCCACACGACGAGCTGGGCGCCGTCGGACGCGGCCTTGCCGGTAAGATCGAGGTACGTCGTAAGGATGTGGTCGCGCAGCGTCGCGTTCCATTTCTGGTCCTGCGCGATGTTGCCCTGCACGATGCCGATGCGCACTGCGCCCGTGTACGCAGTCGAGCTCAACTCGTGCAGGCGCCAGGTGCCGTAGGCGAACAGGAACAACGGGCACGCTGCAGCGATCGCGACCGCGCGCGCAGCCGGCGATGCCGCTGCACCCTTGCCTTTGCCTTCGCGTGGCACTGCGCCGCGCCTGGCAACGGCCTCCGCGATCGCCGCGTTGGCCAGCACGAGGATCGACGAAAGCAGGTAGACGCTGCCGATGTCGGCGGCCTGCGCCATCACCGGATAGACGATCTGGCTGTTGCCGAGGGGATTCCACGGAAAGCCGGCAATCACGACGACGCGCAGCCACTCGGCAAACGGCCACACCAGCGGAGCGACGACGAGGCGCGACAGGCCGGCTGCAGCGGCCCACTCGCAGGCGAACGCGAGGATCACGAACGGGTAGGCCGAGAATGCTGCGAGCATCAGCAGCAGGCTCTTGGCGATCAGCGGCGAGATGCGCGTGAAATTGCTGATCGTCGCGGGAATCCAGTAGATCGTCGATACCTGCCACAAAAAGCCGGTAATCCACGCGAGCGCCGCTGCGCGCCAGGGCCTGAGGCCCCGCATCGCAACCAGCAGGGGGACCAGGCCGATCCACGCCGCCCAGCCCTGGCTCGCGCTCGGGAACGCAGCGGCAAGAAGAAGACCGCTGAGAATCGCGAGCGCGATCCGGCGCGGCGTCGTCAGGACCACCGCCTCCGTCTGCGCGCCTGCTGTCACGCTCACGCAACGTCCTCGTCGGCGGCACAAGCGATGCCGCGTGCGGCAAGCAGCGCAATCACGCGCCGCTCCTCGGCGCGCATCGCCGCGGCGTCCGAATCCCGTTCGTGGTCGTGCCCTGCAAGATGAAGCACGCCGTGGAGCAGCAGGCGCACCGTCTCTTCGGCCTCGCTCCATCCGCCGGCGCCGGCTTGCCGGCGCATCGTCTCGAGCGAGATCACGACGTCGCCGAGCATAGGTCCGGCAACGCTCTCGCCTTCGAGCTGGGAGAACGACAGCACGTCGGTGGCAGCGTCCTTCGCGCGCCACTGGCGGTTGAGCGCGCGGATGCGGGCATCGTCGACCAGCGAGACGCCGAGTTCCTTGTCGCGGTGGCCGAGGGCACCGAGGATCACCCCGGCCGCGGCATGGATCTGCGCGACGAGGCTGTCGGCGGCCTGCCCGCCGCTTTCATCGATGACTTCGACCGGCATGGCCAGTGCGCAGAATTCGCTCAGGACGTCTTGCGCCGCGACGGCGTCAGCTTTTCGTAGGCGCTGATGATGCGCTTGACGAGAGGATGCCTCACGACGTCGCGATCGCCAAATTCGACGAACGCGATGTCCTGGATGCTGCCGAGGATCTTCCACGCGTCGTGCAGCCCCGACACCTGGGCCGTCGGAAGATCGACCTGCGTGATGTCGCCGGTGACCACCGCCTTGGATTCGAACCCGAGGCGGGTCAGGAACATCTTCATCTGTTCGCGCGTCGTGTTCTGCGCTTCGTCGAGGATCACGAACGCGTTGTTCAGCGTGCGCCCGCGCATGAATGCCAGCGGCGCCACTTCGATGGTGCCGCGCTCGATCATCGTCTGTGCCTTTTCGAGGCTGACCATGTCGTGCAGCGCATCGTACAACGGCCGAAGGTAAGGGTTGACCTTTTCGGCAAGGTCGCCCGGAAGGAACCCGAGCTTCTCGCCGGCTTCCACCGCGGGGCGCGTCAGGATGATGCGCGAGTATTTTCCGCGGAACAGGTCGGCTACCGCCATCGCCATCGCCAGATACGTCTTGCCGGTTCCGGCCGGCCCGATGCCGAACGTGAGGTCGTGGGTGCGGATCGCCTCGACGTACAGACGCTGGTTCGTCGTTTTCGGCGCGATCTCCTTGCCGCGCGGAGAAACGTAAACCGGCCGCCGGTACATGTCGGCCAGCGATGCGCTCTTGCTGGCGCCGAGGATCTCGATGGCGCGCGTGACGTCGTCGGGTCCGACGGTGCGCCCCTGGGTGGTAAAGCCGTACAGCTCGCGCAGCACCCGGGCCGCCAGCTCTTTCTGGTGATCCTCGCCGTCGATGCGCAGGCCGTCCTCGGTGATGGCCACGCGAACCTCGAGGGCCCTTTCCAGCGTACGCACGTTCTCGTCATGGCTGCCGAACAGCTCGTGCAACCGCTGAGAATCGGCGAATTCGAAGCTAGACGACGATTTCGTGGGCTTTCTCCAGGAGCGCGGGGATTCCCGCGGGGTTCTTGCCTCCGGCCTGGGCGAAGTCGGGCTTGCCGCCTCCGCGACCGTCGACCAGCGGCACGAGCTGGCGGATCAGCTCGTTGGCGTTGAACTGCGACGTAAGGTCGGGCGTGACGGCGACCAGCACCGAAGCCGCACCGTCGGCGTCCGCAGCGAGCACGACAACCGAGGAGCCGAGCCTTTCGCGAAGACGATCCGATACCGAGCGCAGCGATTTCGAATCGATTCCGTCGACTCGCGAGACGACGACGCGAGCACCGCCGGCGGTGGAACGCGCCGAAGCGGCAAGCTCGGCGACGACGTCGCGGGACTGGCCCTGAGCCGCGCGCGCGAGCTTCTTCTCGAGCTCGCGGCCCTCGGCAAGCAGCTTCTCGACGCGGACGACGGTGTCTTCCTCGCGAATTTTCAGCAGCGCGGCGATCTCGCGCAGGATCTCGTCGCGCCGCCGCACGGCTTCGAATGCACCGGCGCCGGTGGACGCCTCGATGCGACGGATTCCGGCCGCGACGCCGCTTTCCGAACCGAGCCGCACCAGCCCGATGTCGCCGGTGCGCGAGACGTGGGTGCCGCCGCAAAGCTCGACCGAGTAGTCGCCCATCTTGACGACACGTACCACGTCGCCGTACTTGTCGCCGAAGAACGCCATCGCGCCGGCCGCAATCGCATCGTCGTACGGCATTTCGGTTTCGGTGACTGCATAGTTCGCGCGGATCGCCGCGTTGGCTTCCGACTCGATGTCGGCGAGCTTCTCGTCGGCGACCGGCCCCGAGTGGTTAAAATCGAAGCGAAGGCGCGACGGATCGACCAGCGATCCCTGCTGGTGCACGCCGGTGCCGAGATGATGGCGAAGCGCTGCATGCAGAAGGTGCGTAGCCGAATGGTTCAGGCGAATCGCCTGGCGCCGCTCAACGTCGATCGAAAGCGAAACGGAATCGCCGACGGCGAGCTCGCCTTTTTCGACCTGCACGATGTGCACGATGACGTCAGGCGCAGGCTTCTGGGTGTCGAGCACGCGAATGCGCGCGCCGCCGGCAGCCTCGATCCTGCCCGTGTCGCCGGTCTGGCCGCCGGACTCCCCGTAAAACGGCGTGACCTCCACCGTGAGCTCGCCCTGCTGGCCTTCGCGAAGCGCGGGAACCAGCTCCCCGCCACGCGCCAACGCGACGATGCGCGACTGCGTCGAATCGACGAAAGGTCCCGCAAAGCCGACGCCGCGCTCTCGCGAGGCCGCAACGATCAACGTGTAGTCGCGCGCGCCGCCGCGCGCAGCCTGGGCTTCGCGGCCCCGCTCGCGCTGCTGCTCGAGCGCCGCCTCGAAGCCGTCGCGATCGACGGCGATGCCGCGCGAGCGCAGGATGTCGTCGGTCATGTCGACCGGAAATCCGTACGTGTCGTAGAGGCGGAACGCGACGTCGCCGGGCAGCCTCGTCACGCCGATGGCCAGCCGCGCGACTTCGCTGTCGAGATGCACGAGGCCGCGGTCGAGCGTCACCGCGAAGCGTTCTTCCTCGTCGCGCACGGTGTCGAGGATCTTCGTGCGGTCGCGCACCAGCTCCTCGTACGCATCGCCCATCACGTCGACGACGGTGTCGCAGATACGATACAGGAACGTATCGCCGAGGCCGAGGTTCTTGCCGTGACGCGCGGCGCGACGCAGCAGGCGGCGCAGCACGTAGCCGCGTCCTTCGTTGCCGGGCTCGATGCCGTCGGTGATCATGAACGACACCGCGCGGCTGTGATCGGCGAGCACGCGGAACGAAATGTCCTTGTCGGGGTCGTTGCCGTAGCGAGCTTTCGACAGGTCTTCGGCCGTCGCGATCAGGCGGCGCAACAAGGAGCCGTCGTAGTTGCCGCCGGCACCCTCGAGCACCGACGCGACGCGCTCGAGGCCCATTCCCGTGTCGACGTGCTTGGACGGCAGCTCGTGCAGCTTGCCCGCGTCGTCACGGTGATACTGGATGAAGACGAGGTTCCACAGCTCGATGTAGCGCGCGCAGCCGGCGTTGACTGCGCAGACGTGCCCCGCAACGTGCTGCATGTCACAGGAACCGGCGCCGCGGTCGATGTGAATTTCCGAGCACGGGCCGCAGGGGCCGGTCTCGCCCATCTCCCAGAAGTTGTCCTTCTCGGCGAAGCGCAGCACACGCTCGTGGCCGATGTCGGTGATGCGCCTCCAGAGCTGCTCCGCTTCGTCGTCGGACTTGTAGACGGTGGCGTAGAGCTTGTCCTTCGGCAGTCCCCACACTCCGGTCAGCAGCTCCCAGGCCCACTCGATCGCCTCGGCCTTGTAGTAATCGCCGAAGGACCAGTTGCCGAGCATTTCAAACAGCGTGTGGTGGTAGGTGTCGCGGCCGACGTCCTCGAGGTCGTTGTGCTTGCCCGAGATGCGAAGGCACTTCTGGCTGTCGGCCACGCGAGAGGCCGGAGGCTCGGCCAGGCCGAGGAAGACGTTCTTGAACTGGACCATGCCCGAGTTCGTGAACATCAGCGTCGGATCCCCGACCGGGACGATCGGAGCGCTCGGAACGATCAGGTGGCCCTTCGAACGGAAAAAGTCGAGGAAGGATTTGCGGACTTCGGTTCCAGTCATGCAGCGCCGACCGGAATACTAGGAAACGTCCAGCAAGTCACGCACGAGGGAGGCCGGGTAACCGCGCGCGATCATGCGGCGAAACAGTCGGTTTTTCAGCGAATCCGCGCCGCGGCGAGGCCTCGTCGAGACGCCGCCGGCGGCGCCCGGCGACGCCTGCGCGTCGCCCCGTTTCGCCTTCGCGCCGGCCTCGGCTGCGCCAACGCGGGCGCGAAGCGCATCGAGCACTCGCAAGGCCCTCAGCCTTTCGTCATCGGCGCCGACCGCGCGCTGGATCGCGGCATCGGCAATGGCCGCGTCGATGCCGCGCACGACGAGCGCGGCGCGGATGCGGTGACGCCCCTGCCCCGCGCGCTCGAAGCGGTCGCGCGCGAAGCGCTCGGCCCACGCTGCATCATCGACCAGGCCGAGCTCGCGAAGCCGCGCGAGCGCAGCTTCGGTCTCTTCCGCGCCGTAGCGCGCACGGATCTTCTCGTGCAGATTTTTTTCGGTTCGGGAGCGCGCGGCGACCAGCGCGATCGCAAATTCGATCGCGCTGGTCGCATGCGCCTGGCCGGCCGGAGGCATCGGGCCTACTTGGCGCCGGAGGCCTTCGCGGCCTTCTTCGTCTTGTCGCCCTCGTCTTTCGCTTCGGAAAGCCCGCCGTCGACGACCTTGAGCACGGGCGCCGACGACGGCAGCCCGACGGACTCGCGCACCTTGGCCTCGATCTGGTTGGCGATGTCGTGGTGCTCGCGCAGGAACTCGCAGGCGTTGTCGCGGCCCTGGCCGATGCGATCGGTGCCGTACGAGTACCACGAGCCGCTCTTCTCGACGATGTTCATCTCGGAGCCGAGGTCGAGAAGCTCGCCTTCCTTGTTGATGCCGGTGCCGTAGAGGATGTCGAACTCGGCTTCGCGGAACGGCGGCGCGACCTTGTTCTTGACGACACGCACGCGCGTGCGGTTGCCGATCACCTGCTCGCCCTGCTTGAGCGAGGCGATGCGGCGGATGTCCAGGCGCACCGTCGCGTAGAATTTGAGCGCGTTGCCGCCGGTGGTGGTCTCGGGGTTTCCGAACATCACGCCGATCTTCATGCGGATCTGGTTGATGAAGATGACGATGCAGTTGCTGCGCGAGATCGTGCCCGTCAGCTTGCGCAGGGCCTGCGACATCAGCCGTGCCTGCAGGCCCATCTGCGGCTCGCCCATGTCGCCTTCGATCTCGGCGCGCGGTACCAGTGCGGCCACCGAGTCGATGACGAGGATGTCGATGGCGCCGCTGCGCACCAGCGTTTCGGTGATCTCCAGGGCCTGCTCGCCGTTGTCGGGCTGGGAGATCAGGAGCTCGGCGGTGCGCACGCCGAGCTTGCGCGCATAGTTCACGTCCAGCGCGTGCTCCGCGTCGACGAACGCTGCGGTGCCGCCGCGCCTTTGCGCCTGCGCGATCGCTTCCAGCGCCAGCGTGGTCTTGCCGGAGGATTCCGGCCCGTAGATCTCGATGACGCGCCCGCACGGCAGGCCGCCGACTCCGAGCGCGACGTCGAGGCCGAGCGATCCGGTGGACACCACCGGAATGTCCCTGGCAAGATCGTCTGCGCCGAGCTTCATCAGCGAGCCTTTGCCGAACTGCTTCTCGATCTGGCTGACCGCGAGCTCCAGGGCCTTCTTCTTTTCTTCCGTCGACATCTTCCTGTCTCCTTTCTTCCTTCTGCCGGGCTGGCCTTGCCAGCCCTTTGCGCTATCCGGGCCGATCTCGTTCGACCCGCTCCTTATGGTTGTCCTTCTGCGCACCGCGCGGCGCACAAACTGCTGTGCCAGGACATCGCGCGGTCGCTGCCTTGCTTCGAACGCCGTTTCATCCGCTGCTTTCGACGCGCGGAGCGGGCGCGATGTCGCGCGGCTCGAGCGCGGGAAGACCCACGAGGTGACGCCGGATCCAGTCGAGCGCGACCTGGGACGTCAGCATTTTGATCCAGTCGCGCCCTCCCCAGAACCGGTAAAGACGCGAGTCGACCGATTGCGCACCGCTGCGCCCCCCGCTGGCGAGCGCGATCGCGACGGTTCCGACGGGCTTTTCCGCGGTTCCGCCATCGGGCCCGGCAATGCCGGTAGTTGCCACGGCGAGGTCGGCCGCGCCGGCTGCCAGTGCGCCCGTGGCCATCTCCCTTGCCGTCTGTTCGCTGACGGCGCCGTGCTTCTCGAGGGTTTTCACGTCCACACCGAGAAGACGTTGTTTCAGATCGTTGCTGTAGGCGACAATCCCGCCGCTGTAATAAGCCGAGCTTCCGGCAACATCGGTGATGCGGCTGCCGATCAATCCTCCGGTGCAGGACTCGGCGGTAGCGACCACCAGGCCGCGCTCCTTCAGCAGCGCGCCGACCACCTGTTCCATCGTCGAATCGTCGTCCGCGTAGACGACCTCCGCGATGCGCGAGCGCACCTCGGCCGCCAGTCCGGCGAGCCGGCGGCGCGCGTCGGCTTCGCTTCCAGCCACGCTGATGCGTACGGAAATCTTCGGGAAGCTGGCGCGAAAGGCGAGGCGGCCGCAGGAGGCAGGTACGGCGCCTCGAAGCCTTTCGTCCAGCGAAGACTCGGGAAGACCGAACGTGGCGAACGTGTGCGCGACGACGACGCGGCCCGCCTCGGTGCGAGACGCGATCCACGGCAGCACGCCGGCGTCGAACATCGGCTTCATCTCGCGCGGCACTCCGGGCAGCACGATGCAGTGCGCGCGCCCCCCGTCGCTCGAGACGGAAAGACGGTAGCCTGGGGCCGTGCCGACGGGGTTGTCGATGACGTCGGCACCGGCGGGGATCAGCGCCTGGCGAAGGTTGTTCTCGGGCATCGTGCGGCCGCGCGCGCGAAACATCGCGCGGATGCGCTCGGCCTGCCTTTCGTCCATGCGGAGCGGCACGGCGGCCACCGACGCGACGGTCTCGCTGGTCAGGTCGTCGCTGGTGGGGCCGAGGCCTCCCGTGGAGATCACGACGTCGGCCTTTTCGATCGCGCTCTTCCAAGCCCAGGCGATGCGGTCGACGTCGTCGCTGACCGCCAGGAATGCGACGACGTCCACACCGGCGCCCGACAGGCGGTCGGCCAGCCACGCCGAGTTCGTATCGACTGTGCGGCCTCCGACGATTTCGTCGCCTGTGGCCAGGATCGCCGCTGTCCGGATGGGCCCGTCCATGAGGTTTCGCCTTTTCTACGCCATTGCGCGGATCAATGCGAGCCCCGTGCGAAACTATGGCGAAAACAGTCCGGTCGCGCCGAGGGCCCGAATCGCCAGATTGGCATAAAGACCGGCAAAAAGGTCGTCCACGACGATCCCGATCCCTCCCGGCAGGCCCTCGGCCCAGCGGCACGGAGGCGGCTTCGCGATGTCGAAAGCGCGAAAAAAGAAGAATGCGGCGGCCAGCACGCGCCAGGTCGGCGGCATCAGGGCCACGGCGACGAGGTAGCCGGCAACCTCATCGATGACGACCTGGCCCGGATCCTTCACACCGAGGCGGCCGGCGGCCACCCCGGCCGACCAGATGGCAACGGCGACTACGAGCGCGATCGCGACGAGCTGCAGCAAGGGGCTCAGGCCGAGCAGCCCGTAGCCGATCGGAATCGCCACGACGGTTCCGGCGGTTCCCGGTGCCACCGGGGAGAGTCCGGCGCCGAGTCCGGTGGCGATCACCGTCGCGATGCGCGCCGCCGGACCGTCGGCCGGCGAAAAATTCGACTGCGATTTGGCCAATCCGTCTCCCGTCTGCCGGGCTGCTGCACCGCCCGGCGGCCGCGAAGCTAGAGAGATCCTCGACGGCTGACAACGCGTTTGGGCACACGGCGGACATTCGCCCGGCTGCATGGTATCGGTCGCCGGCACCACTCATGCGTCCTGTCATGCGTCCTGTCATGCGTCCGGCCGTGCACCGCATCTGTTGCGTGGCCGTTGCGGCGCTCGCACTGCCCGCTTCGTCGTGCGCGCTGCTGGTTCCGCCTCTGGATCCGATCGTCAACGAAGTGCGCGAGGTCCGTGAGCTCTCGGATCCTGCGCGCACGATGACGTTCCACGAAGCGCGCGTGTGGTTCAACGGGCCGGTGTCTCGCGCGACCAAGGGCGTGCGGCTTCCGGACGGCGTGTACGTGCTCGAGGCCGAAGACAAGGACTACCTGTACTTTCGCGCGCCCGCGCTGATCCAGATGCGCAGGATCGAAAACCAGCAGACCCGCGAAGGCGTGGACCTGCCCGGCGGATTCGCGCTCTACAAAAGATTCGCGATCTACCCGTTCGGCGCCGTGTACGTGGACGAGCCGCCGGGCCGCAAGGTGCTCGTCTTCCTGTTCGGCGGCGAGTTCGTCCCGCTGCGCGGCAAGCTCTGGGACAAGAGCTTCTGAAGCGAACCGCATTCATCTGCGCCCCGGCCGGTGCTACTGTCCCCGGTATCGTTTGAAGGAGGGCACATCCGCACATGAGAAGGATCACTGGCTCGCCGTCGCCGGCTTCGGTACTGCTGGCCTGCTGGACCCTGGCCTTCGCGCCGGCAGTGCCGGCCCTTGCCGCGGACGCGGTCTGCGGAGACGTCAACGCTTCGGGCAGCGTCACCGCCAGCGATGCCCTTGCCGTGCTGAAAGATTCGGTCGGCCAGCCGATCGAGCTTCGGTGCCCGCCCGACGGAACACCGCTGCAGACCGGCCAGACGTTCTGCTACGATTCGGTCGGAAAGTTCGTCTCGTGCGCGGGAACGGGCCAGGACGCAGAGTTCCAGCACGGCATCGCCCACAGCTTCACCGACAACGGCAACGGCACGATCAGCGACGGCGCCACCGGCCTGATGTGGGAGAAGCTGTCGAGCGACGGCAGCATCCACGACGTCGGCGCTACCTACACCTGGGCCGCGGCGTTCTCCTCGAAAATCGCTGCGCTAAACTCGGCGGGTTTTGCCGGCCATCACGACTGGAGGTTGCCGAACCTGGCCGAGATGGAGAGCATCGACGACGTCGGCACCGTCAATCCGTCGGCGTGGCCGCCGTTCGACTCGAACTGCGTGGCCGGCTGCTCGATTCATACGTGCAGCTGCACAGCCGTCAACGAATACTGGACGTCGTCCACGTACATCAACGATCGCTCGGGCGCGTGGTTCGTGCACTTCAACGACGGTTACGCCGGTGCGTTCCCGAAGACCGGCAGCCAGTCGGTGCGCGCGGTGCGAACGGGGAATTGAGCACTTTTTCTGCGGAGTGCCCGGCTCGCCGCTTTCCGCCTACGGCGCCGGGCAGGTCAGCGTCAGCGTCGTGTCGCCCACCGCAACCTTGAGCGTGCGCAGGGCGTCGCTCGCGGTCACCAGCTGGTCGTTGTTCGTGTCGCACTCGCACAGCGCGCACGAGGACGCACCGACCGCCGATCGCAGCGTGAGAAGTGCGTCGCTGGCTTTCGGTGACGGGGCCGCGCGGCGGGTGGCGGGAGCTCCGCAGACGCATGCGTTTGCGCGATAGATCTCGACGCTCTCGTCGGCGTTGTTCGTCGCGAGGTTGCAGTCGCTGTCGAGCATCACGCGCGTTCCGTCGGCGCTGATGCCGCCGGCAGTGCTCGAGCAGTTCGGCCCACCGTCCGTGACGGCGAGAATTCCTCCCTGGGACCTGCCGACGCCGGCCTGGAAAGCCTCGATGCTGCCGTCGCCGTTGAACTCGTTCAGGCGGCAGTAGCTCGTGAACGCCACCGCCGTGCCCGACGCGGCCATGCGCGGCTCGCCGCTCGCGCACGCAGTGCCGCTGCCGACGTTGGTGACCTGCGCGACGGTCTTCGATGCGTTGACCGTGAAGATCTCGTCGCTGTTGTCCGCATTGAAGCCGGTAAAATTGCAATCGCTGTAGAACGCGATGATGGAGCCTGCGCTGTCCATCGACGGCCGTACGCTCGAGCACGTGTCGTCCGGCGCTTTGGTCATCTGCGTTGCCGCGCCGGCCGACGTCACCGTGAAGATCTCGATCGCACGGTCTTCGTTCTCGCCCGTCAGGTTGCAGTCCGAGTCGAAGGCGACGAGGCTGCCGCTGCCGTTGATCGACGCCGAGGTGCTGTCGCAGTCGTCTGCCGAATTGTCGGTAAGACGCGTCAGCACGCCGGTCGACGAGACGCGGAAAATGCCGGAGCCGCGTACGGCATTGCTGTTCCCCTGCAGGTTGCAGGTGCTGTCGAACGCAATGAAAGTGCCCGCGCCGTTGATCGACGGCGCCAGGTTGTCGCAGCCGACCGAATTGGTGAGCTGCGTGATGGCACCGTTCTTCCACAGAAAGATCTCGACGTTGCCGTCGACGTTCGCGCCGGTCAGGTTGCAGTCGGACTCGAACGCGACCTTGTTGCCGTCGCTGCTCATGCTCGGGCGCGTGCTCGAGCATGCCACGCCGGTCGTGAGCTGGGCAGGCGCCGAGCCGACGACGGCGCGGAAGATCTCGAGGCTGCCGTCGGGGTTGGTCGCGGCAAGGTTACAGTCGGACTGCCACGCTGCGATGGTTCCGGTGGAGTCCGAGACCGGCGCGACGCTCGCGCAGTCGGCGTTCGAGTTGGTGACCTGGACCGGGGCAGCCGTCGCGACGCCGGCTTGAAGCACGGACGCGAGGACGGCAGCGAGGGCGGCGGGAAAACGCGTCGGGCTCAAGAAGACGTCTCCGGTCTGTCGGTCGCGGGGCCCGGGCCGGGCGGCCGCGACGGAACGCAAAGAATCCGCGGGAACGGCGCGCGGTGCAACCGTGTTTTTGGGGTCAGGCACCAGGCCAGGCTCGTGGCAGCAGCGATCCATCATTCCCTGCAGCCACAAAGTACGGCTGGTGCCTGACCCCAGCGTTGTTCCCGGCCCGGGAACCCGTTATTCGTCGGGCCGCCGGCCGGCGCCGTCCCGCGCGGCCCCGCCCTTCCGATTTCGTCCAGAGGAACCCGATGCAGCCAGAGCTCGAAGTTGCCATTGCCGCGGCCCGTGCCGGCGGCGCCGTCGTCGCCAAGTACTACAAGGGCGATTACGAGGTTCACGAGAAGGCGCCCGACAATCCCCTGACTGTCGCCGACACCGAGGCCGACGCCGTCATCAAGAAGACGGTCCTTACCGCCTTCCCCGGCGACGGCTGGCTGTCGGAGGAGACGGCCGATACGACCGAGCGTCTTTCCAAGTCCCGCGTCTGGATCGTCGATCCGCTGGACGGGACCAAGGAATTCACCCAGCACATTCCCGAATTCTGCGTCTGTGTGGCCCTCGTCGTCGACGGCGTCGTCCAGGTGGGCGTTTCCTACAATCCGGCCGAAGACCTGCTGTTTGCCGCGCGCCGCGGCGGCGGAACGACCCTGAACGGCAGGCCCGTGCGCTGCACGCCGCACAGCCGCGTAGCCGACGCCGTCGTGCTCGCCAGCCGCAGCGAAGACAAGCGCGGGGAGTGGGATGCCTACAAGAGCCTGATGAAGGTGAAGCTCACCGGCTCGGTGGCCTACAAGTTCGCGCTGATCGCCGCGGGAAAAGCCGACGCGACATTCTCGCTGACGCCGAAGAACGAGTGGGACATCTGCGCGGGAACCATGCTCGTAGAAGAAGCCGGCGGCGTCGTGACCGACCGCTTCGGCCGCCCGCTGACCTTCAACAATCCGAAGACGCTGCTGCCCGGCCTGATTGCCGCAAGCTCGGTGCTGTACGGCCCTCTTCGCGACGTGATCCGCGAGACCAGCGGGCAATGAGCGCAAACCGGCGAGCGTTCGCTTGCCGGGCCATCGTAACCCGGCGAGCGTTCGCTTGCCGGGCAGGAAAATTTTCAGGAGGAGGAACTCAGTCGACCGAGGTGTCGGACTGCGATGCTTCGGAAGCGAGCACCAGCGTTCCGCCGGCGCGGTCGGCCGCTGCGTAGGCTGCGTCGACCTTCCGTACGAGGTCGGAGAAGCGACGGGCCGGAACTCCACTCAGCGAGTGCGAGCGAGGCGCGGCCGCGCTCAGCGGATCGATGTAGTGGTCATTCTTGTACATCACGTAGTGAAGGTGAGGGCCGGTGGCCAGGCCGGTCGAGCCGACGTAGCCGATCACGTCGCCTTTTCGCACCGTAGCGCCGGGCCGGATGTTCGATGCGAAGCGCGAAAGGTGCCCGTAGCCCGATTCGTACGTGTCGTCGTGCCGCATCTGGATGTAGCGGCCGTAGCCGCTGTACCAGCTTGCCATCTCGATGATGCCGTCGGCTACCGCATGCACCGGCGTGCCGGTCGGCGCCGCGAGGTCGACTCCGTAGTGAGGACGCGTCGTGTTGAGAATCGGATGGAGGCGGGCGAACGAGAAGGTCGAGGAGATGCGCGTAAAGGAGACCGGGAAGCGCAGATAATCGCGGCCGAGGGCCTGGCCTTTGGATGTGTAGAAACTGCCGTTTTTCTCGCCGGGCTGCTGGTACCAGATGCCCTCGTGAATCTTGCCGCTCACCTCGGTGATGCGCACGGCCAGCAGCTGGCCGGGAATGGTGCCGGCTCCGTCCGGATTTCGCAGCTCTTCGAACTGGACGCTGAAGCGGCTGCCGGCCTGGATCTTCTCGAAGTCGAGATCCCAGCCGAGCACTTCGGCCACTTCCGAGATGATCTCGTCTGGAACGTCGGCGCGCGCGGCGCTCGCGTAGAAGCTGCTGTCGATCGTGCCTTCGACCACGCGACGGACGCGGCCCATCTCGACCGACTCGCGCTCGGCGACGACGTCTCCGTCCTTGCGGCGCGCGACGATGTAGCTCATCACGTCGATGTCGAGCTTCATCGAGACGAGGTCGGCGGCTGCGACGTCGACGCGCATCGCGAGGTTCTGGCCGGGGTGGATCTGGCTCAGCGCGTAGATGCGGCTGGAAGCCTTGATCCACGCGGCAGCCTTGTCGTTGCTGACGCCGTTCTCGGCCAGCACCTGTGCGAAGGTCTCGCCGGTGGCGAAGCGGTGCTCGATGTCGCGGAACTCGGGAATGTCGGAAAGCGCGTCGATGGTATCGATCGTGGACGGCGTGCCGGCCGACGAGACGACCGGGCCCGGCATAGGCGGCTCGGGAGCTGCGATCGGACTGGTAGTCGAAAGCTCGATGTTCGGGTCGGTGTTGGTGAGGCTGGGGAAAAGAACAGAAGGAAGAAGAGAAGGAACCGAAGCCGATACGACTTCCTGCGGGCCCGTCGCCGACGAAGTCGCGTCGGCGGGCGGCATGGGTTTGGTATCGGTCGTTACACGGAATCCCGCGAAGGAGACCATGCTGACGACCAGGCCGAGGGCGATCAGTCGCCCAGGCCCAACATCACCGCCCCGCGGCGGCCGTCCCAGCGTTCCCACCATCATCAGCCGCACCCCACGCTGGACCACAGCCCGCTCGGCCGGAAGTCCGCGAACGTCGTTACGTTCAAGTTCAAGTTACGTTGCCTACCAGTAACCAGCCTGTCAATGCGGACCCCTGTGCCGGGGACCGACCCCACTAAACCCGGCGGGATTGCCCGCCCGGCTCGCATCGTTACTCTGGACCGCAGCGTAAGGAGTCAGGGTCCACAATCCGTCGTTCGCCCCAGGACCCGGTCCTCAATCGAATGCGCCGCAGGCTAGCCGCACTGGACGTGGGAGACAAGCGTATTGGCGTGGCTGTAAGCGACGCGCTGCGGCTTACTGCCCAGCCCCTGGGAACCGTCGAAAGGCGCTCGATGGCCGCCGACTGCGCGGCAATCCAGCGCATGCTCGAGCCGTACGATGTCGAAAAAATCATTGCAGGACTGCCACTTAACCCTCGTGGCACCGAGGGCGAGCAGGCCGACCGCGTCCGCCACTTCTGCAAGAGGTTCGTCGTCGAGACCGGCCGGGAGCTGGTGTTCCAGGACGAAAGACTGACCAGTGCCGAGGGCGAGAGGATGCTTCTGGAGACCGGGATGCGGCGAAATCGCCGCAGGGAAGTCCGGGACCGGGTGGCCGCCGCTCTGATCCTGCAGGCCTGGCTCGACTCCCAGCCCCGCCCGTGAACGCGGCCACTTCCCCGCCGAATTTCCAATCCGCGCGGCCGCTTGCCGCGACGGCAGTGAAGCTCGCCACTACAACCACCTCGTCACGCCGCCGCCTGCGCATCGGTCTCCACCTTTTGTCGCACGTCACCATGGGCCGCCCCTCGCATCGCGCTCCATCTGCCGGCCGATGAGACGGGCGCTCGCCATCTTCACGGCCGTCGTCGTTGTCGCATTCGGCGCGGCCGCCGTCACTGCCACCGTTGTCATAAAGGAAGAGCTTGCTCGCAGCGTCGAGCTTGCCGGCAAGGTGGAATTCGACGTGCTGCCCGGCGAGAGCCTGCGCCACGTCGCCGCGCACCTGTACGAGTCAGGTCTGATCGGCAGCGAGAGAGTGTTCCTCGGCGCCGCGTTCTGGAAAGGCACCGACCGCGCGATCAAGCACGGTCGTCACGAGTTCACCGGCACGGTGACGCTCGAGTCGGTGCTGGCCGAGCTCGCGAGAACACCGAAGCCGATCCTCAAGGTGACGATTCCCGAAGGGCTGACGCTGCGCGATGCCGGCGCCGTGCTCGAACAGGCCGGCGCGGTGTCCGCTTCCGCTTATCTGGCGGTGGCCTGCTCCGACGAGATGAAGCGGCTGGCGGGCTCGCCGTCGTCGGCCGGATGCGCCGAGGGCTTCCTTTTCCCGGATACCTACGACCTCGTGCCGGGGATGTCGGCCGGCGACGTCGTCGATCTCCAATGGAAGCGCTTCCACCAGGTCGTCGATCCCCTGATCGCCGCCTCGCCGTCGCTTCCCGCCGAGCTCACCGCGGCGGCGGCGGGCGGCGACGAAGCGTCTCGCGTCGCCGCCGTCGTCACGCTGGCGTCGATCGTCGAGAAAGAGACGGCGCTGGCCTCGGAAAGGCCCCACATCGCAGCCGTCTTCTACAACCGTCTGCGCGACGGCATGCCGCTGCAGACCGATCCGACCGTCATTTACGGCGTCATCGACTCCGGCGCCCCATGGGACGGCAACCTGACGCGTGCCCACCTGACGACCGCCACGCCGTACAATACGTATATGAGGAGGGGCCTTCCGCCCGGCCCGATCTGCAATCCGGGCAAGGCCTCGATCCAGGCCGTGCTGGCCCCGGACAAGTCCCGCGACCTGTATTTCGTGGCCCGCGGGGACGGGTCCCACGAGTTCAACATGAGCCTGGAAGACCACAATCGGGCCGTGCGTCGATGGCAGCTTCGCTGAGCACTTGAGATTCGCCTCATGTTCGCCTAGGGTTGACGGGGTCGAAGTCGTGGGGCGTGGAATGGGGCCGACCAGATCACCGGCTGTGCGAATTTCGCCGCAGGCCGGTCGAACGGGAGTTGCGCAACGGAAGTTGCGAAAAGGAGAAACGCGGTGGCCACACTGACCAAGCGGCAGAAAGAAATTCTCGACTACATCGAGCAGAGCATCGCCGAGAACGGTTACGCCCCTACCCTCGAGGAAATCGGCGAGCGCTTTGCGCTTCGCTCGATGGCGACAGTCCACAAGCACCTTTCCAACCTGGAAACGAAAGGGCTGATCCGCCGCAAGTGGAACCACAGCCGCGCGATCGAAGTCACCGACGACAGGCGACGCCCCGCGTCCGTGACGATTCCGCTTCTCGGCCGCGTCGCCGCCGGCCGTCCGATCGAAGCGATCGAGAGCAAGGATACCATCGACGTGCCCGAGTCGCTCGTGCGAAAGCGCGACAGCTACGCGCTGCGCGTGGCCGGTGACTCGATGATGGAAGAAGGAATTCTCGACGGCGATCTCATCGTCATCGAGGAGAGGGCAGACCCTCGCAACGGCGACGTCGTCGTCGCGACCATCGACGGCGAGGCCACCGTCAAGCGGTACTACCGCGAGAAGAACGGCAGCGTCCGGCTGCAGCCTTCCAATGCCGCGTACAAGCCGATCGTCGTCGAAGGCGGAGATTTGAGAATCCGCGGAGCGGTGGTCGGACTGGTGCGCCGCTACCACTGACCGCCAGGCTACGGCCGCACGTTCGGCGCCGCCGGTCCGTCCCGGCAGGTTGCGCAAAAGCCTCGCTGCAGGGTTTTTCCGCAACCTGCGGGCTCTCCCGTGCAGGTTGCCCGGTTCGGCGGCCTGTTTCGTGCCCGCCTTGCGCGCCGAGGGCTGCGCGTGCAATGCAGGGCGCTCGCCGATGCCTGAGTCTTTCTCCGTCTACGTCCACCTTCCGTACTGCAGCCGCCGCTGTCCTTACTGCGACTTCAACACGTACGTCGTCCATTCGATGCCCGAGCAGCGCTACGCCGAGACGCTCGGGCGAGAGGCGGCTTTTGCGGCGCGTTCGGATGCGTGGCGAGGCAGGCGCATCGAGACCGTGTTCTTCGGCGGCGGCACTCCGTCGTTGTTCTCGCCTGCGACGATCGCGACGCTGCTCGCGACGTTCGACAGGCTCTGGGGCATCCAGGCCGATGCCGAGATTTCGCTGGAAGCCAACCCCGGCACTCTCGAAGGCGGAGGCGAAGACAAGCTGCGCGGGTTTCGAAGTGCGGGCGTGAGCCGCATCAGCTTCGGTGCGCAATCGTTCAACGCGCAGCACCTTGCGACTCTCGGTCGCATCCACTCGAGCGACGAGACGCGCGATGCGTTCGGTGCCGCGCGCCGTGCCGGCTTCGACAACATCTCGTGCGACCTGATCTACGGCATTCCCGGCCAGAGCATTGCCGACTGGCGAAGCGACCTGGACGCCGCCATCTCGCTCGGCAGCGAGCACGTTTCGGCGTACTGCCTCACTTACGAAGACGGCACGCCGATGACGGGGATGAAAAAGGCCGGGCTGGTGGTCGCGGCGGACGAGGACACCGAGCTCTCGATGTTCCACCTGGCGCGCGAAACGTTCGCGCAGGCCGGACTGGCGGCCTACGAGATCTCCAATTACGCGCGGCCCGGACGCCAGTGCCGCCACAACCTTGCGTACTGGACCTGGCGCGATTACCTCGGCCTCGGCGCCGGGGCCCACGGTTTCTGCTCGGACGGCGCGGCCGCGGGCCCCGCTGCCGGCGCATCTCCAAGCCTGTCTCCAAGCCCATCCACAGCACCGGCGCAGTCGTGGGGGCGACGTTACGCGAACCTGCGCCTTCCCGAGCTGTTCATGTCGGCGGCCGACGGCGCCTGGCACGCGAGCGAAGAGAGGCTGACCCGCGAAATGGCCATCGCCGAGTACCTGATGGTCGGGCTGCGGCTGTCGCGCGGAGTCGATGCGCAGTCGTTCCTGCAGCAGTTCGGCATTGCGCTCGAGGCCGCGGTGCCGTCCCTTCGCGACTTCGTCGTCGGCGGATTCATCGAAAGGCACGGCGAGGCGTTCAAGCTGACGACGCGAGGTCTCGAGATCGCCGACGCGGTGATCCCGCGCCTTCTGGCGTAAGCGCTGCGGCGTCGCGCTCAGGCGCCGGGAGAAGGTGCAGCGGGAGTGGCCGCTACGCCGGCGGGTGCGTTGGTGCCCTTGCCGGACGTGTTTTCACCGGCGCCCTTCGTCCCTGCATTGCTCGCGCCGGCAGCGACGGCGCCTGGTCCCGCACCGCCGGTGCCTGACCCCGATGCGCTGTTGCCCGGCGCCGCGTCGGCGCTCCAGCCGGCGCCGAGTGCCTTGTAAAGTGCGATCGCCTGCTCGGCGACGCGGGTGCGGCTGCCGGCAAGCTCGTCCTCGGCAATGTAGCGCGATCGCTCGGCGTCGAGCACGTGCAGCAAGTCGGTGAGGCCGCTCTTGTAAAGATCGCGGCTGGCGGCGGCCGCAAGCGCCTCGTCATCGGCCGCGCGGCGAAGAGCCTGCTCCCGCTCGCGCTCGTGAACGAGCCCGGCCATCGCGGTTTCCACTTCGGCGATCGCCTGGCGCACCGCGCTCTCGTAACGCGCAGCCGCCGCTTCGGTCCTCGCGTCGGCAGCCTTGACGGCATTGCAGAGGCGGCCTGCGCTGAAGATCGGCCACTGCACGCCGGGTCCGACGGACCAGAAGCGGCTCTCGCTCGTCAGCAGGTCGCTCGAGTTCTGGCTCTGCACGCCGAAGCTGCCGGTCAGCGAAAAGCGCGGCAGCAGCTCGGTGCGGGCGACGCCGGCGCGTGCGGTGGCCGCTGCCAGCTCGCGTTCGGCATGCGCGATGTCGGGCCGGTGCAGCAGCAGCTCGGACGGAAGCCCGGCGGCGGGAAGAACCGACGGCTGCGGGATTTCGCTCTTCCCGGCAAGGTCGGCGTCCAGCGTTCCGGGGCTGGCGGCGACGAGCGTCTCGAGGCGATGCAGGGACGCGGCGCGCTGGCCGCGCAGCATCGCCGCAACCGACTCCGTCGCAGAAAGCTGGGCGTCCCCGCGTGCGACGTCGGCGTCGCTGGCGATGCCGACCCTGCGGCGGTCGCGCAGCACGTCGAGGGTCTCGCGCTGCGACTCGCTGTTTTCGGCGGCGATCCTCAGCCTCTCGTCGAAGCTGCGAAGCTCGATCACTTCGCGCGCCGTCTCGGCCATCAGCGTGCGCTCGACGTCGGCCGCCGACGCCTGCGCGGCGCCGACCTCGGCGCCGGCGGCTTCGACGCTGCGACGAACGTGGCCGAATACGTCGATCTCCCACTGCGCATCGAATCCGAGCTGATAAAGGCCGATGGGCTGGAACACCGCGCCGGCCGGACCGGTGGCCACCGCACCGGCAAGGGCTTCGAAGAACCCGTGCTGGCTGATGCGCGACTTGCTCCAGCCCGCATCGACATTCCCCTGCGGAAAGAACTCGCCGATCTGCGCAGCACGAAGCGCGCGCGCTTCGCGAACGCGTGCGACAGCCTCGCGCATTCTCGGCGAAGCCGTGCGCGCACGCTCGACCATCTGCGCGAGCGCCGGGTCGGAGAACGATTGCCACCACTGGCTGTCTTCGGGAGCCGTTCCCGCGTAGCCGTCCGCCTCGACCCAGCCCGGCGCCGTCTCGATGACCGGCCGCTTCTCGTACGGGCCGATGCAGCCGCAGGCGGCCACGCAGGCGAACACGAGCACGGCGCCCTTTCCTGCAAAGCGGCACTTCATTCGGCAAGCGCCTGGGCCGGACCGAGTGGAATCTTCGGCGGCTTCCGCATGAGGAGGACAACAGGGAGGATCATCAGGAATGCGATCGACAGGAGCCGGAACAGGTCGACGAACGCGAGCGCACGTGCCTGCGCCGAAACGACCTGCGCAGCCATCGCTTCGGCGCGAAGCACCGCCTCGACGCGGTCGGACGTCTGCGCGCCGAGCGCGCCGGACATCGACTGGATCCAGCCGTTCCACGCGGGATTGTACGGCGTCGCGTTCGCGACGAGGTAATTCTGGTGGATCTGGGACTGGTGTGTGAGCAGCGTCGACATCAGCGCGATGCCGATGCTCGCGCCGATGTTGCGCGCCAGACTGATCAGGCTCGAGGCCGCACCGCGGTTGGCAGGATCGACGTACGCATACGCGAGCGTGTTGACCGGCACGAACAGGAACGCCAGCCCGAAGCCCTGCACCATGCGCGCCGACGTGATCGTCCAGAAGCCCGCGTCCAGGTTGAAGCCGGCCATGAGCTGCAGCGACAGCGAGATCACGACCGAGCCGAAGCAGATCATCCAGCGCGGGTCGAAGCGCGAGATCATCCAGCCGACCAGGGGCATCAGCGTCATGATGACGAGAGCGCCCGGCGAAACCGCCAGCCCGCTGAGCAGCGCCGTGTAGCCGAGCAGCGTCTGCATGAAGAGCGGCAGCAGCACGGTGCTGCCGTACAGCACGAAGCCGAACAGCAGCATGATGAACACCGAGAAGCCGAAGTTGCGGTCCTTCAGCAGGCGAAGCTGCACCACCGGCTCCTTCTGGCGAAGCTCCCACCACACGGTGAACACGAAGCCGATCACGCAGGTGGCAGCCAGCGCCTGGATGAAGCCGGACTCGAGCCAGTCGCGGCGCTCGCCGATGTCGAGCATCATCTGGCCGGCGCCGATCGCCAGGCTGAGCGCGCCGAGCCCCATCCAGTCGATCCTGCCGCGCTCGCCGCGGCGGCGCCGCGGAAGGAACGGCGGATCGCTGATGAAGCGCGACGACAGCAGCATCGAGAGGATCCCGACGGGCACGTTGATGAAGAAGATCCAGCGCCAGCTCGAGTTGTCGGTGATCCAGCCTCCGAGCGTCGGACCGATGACCGGCGCCGCGACGACCGTCATGCCGTACATCGCCATGCCCATGCCGCGCTGCTCGATCGGGAAGGTGTCGATGAGAATCGCCTGGGTGCTCGGCTGCAGGCCGCCGCCTCCGAGTCCCTGCAGCAGGCGGAAGAACACGAGCATCCCGAGGTTCGGCGCCATGCCGCAAAGGCAGGAACTGGCGGTGAACATCGCGACGCAGGTCAGGTAGAAGTTGCGGCGGCCGAACAGGGTTGCCATCCATCCGCTGATCGGCAGCACGATGGCGTTGGACACCAGGTACGACGTCAGGATCCACGTGCTGTCCTCGACGCCGGCGCCGAGGCTGCCGGCGATGTGGGGCAGCGCCACGTTGGCGATGCTCGTGTCGAGCACCTCCATGAAAGTTGCCAGCGTCGCGACCAGCGCGATCAGCCACGGATTGTGAGGAGCGTAGCTGTGGTACGCCGCCGGGTGTGCGCCTTCTGCGCCCGCGGGCGGCGCGGCATCGGCCGGCAACGACGATGCCGGAGCGGCCGGATCGCCGGGCACCGCGGGCGCCTCGCCGCCAATGCTTCCCGCCGTGCTCAACGAATCCTCACCTCGGGCTCCACGGACATGCCCGGCCCGAGCGAATAGACGGCAGGATCGGGCTGCTCGTCGAAGACGATCTTGACGGGCACCCTCTGCACGACTTTGACGTAGTTGCCGGTCGCGTTCTCGGGAGGCAGCAGGCTGAAGCGCGATCCGCTGCCGGACTGCAGGCTGTCGACGTGGCCGCGGAACTTCGCGTCGGGATACGCATCGACACGTACTTCGGCCTCGGCGCCCGGACGGATGCCGCCGAGCTGGGTTTCCTTGAAGTTCGCGATTACCCAGCGCTCGTCGGGGACCAGCGCGAACATGATCTGGCCGACCTGCACGTAGTTGCCGACCTGCACCGTCTTGCGCGTGATGCGCCCGGTCTCGGTCGCGGTGATGTGGCAGTACGCAAGGTCGATCTCGGCCTGGTGCACGGCAGCGCCGCTCTTTTCGATGGCGGCGTCCGCCTTGGCCACTTCCGCTTCGCGCACGGCGATCTCGTGCGGTGCGGCCTCGGCCGATGCGACGTCTCCCTGCGCAGCGCCGACGGCGGCGCGCGCGGCGGCGATGTTCTTTCGGGCGGCTTCGAGCTTCGAGCCGGCCGCCTTCGACGTCGATGCGGCAAGATCGCGCTGCTGCTCGGAGACCGACCGGCTGTCGAGCTTCGCGTAGCGCGCAAGATCATCGCGGGCCTGCTCGGCCTGGCTCGCCGCTGCCTGTTCTTCCGCTTCGGCTTCGGTGACTCTCGCTTCGGCAGCGGCCTGTCCTGCCTTCGCGCGCTCCATCGCCGCAGCGGTCGTCGTGCGCGATGCTTCCAGGGCGGCGCGCGATGCGCTGGCGGCCGCTCGCGCCAGCGCGAGATCGGCACGCGCCGCGTCCAGACGTGCCTGAGGCTGGGCCGGATCGATCTCGACGAGAGTCGTCCCTGCCTGCACGTGCTGGTTGTCCTCCACGGCGACCGTCAGCACTCGCCCGGCGATCGACGGCGCGACCTGCACGATGCGGCTCTCGATGAACGCATCGTCGGTCGAAACCCACGCAGACCAGCGCTCCCACAGGAAAATGCCGGCCAGCAGAAGAATGCCGGCGGGGATCGCGACGGCCGCGAGCGCGACGCGCCCGCGCGCCGATTTGCGCAGCTCGCGCAGGTTCACGACCGCCTCCGCGGCTTGCGGGCGCCGAGGCCGTGCAGCGAAAAGCGCACGATGTGTTTCGCGAGCACCGCTACGTCCATCGATGCACCGGGGTGCATGACCTTCAGCAGGGCCCTGGCATTGCGGTGCACCGTGCACTGGCCGATCACGCTCGAGACGCAAAGGCGGATGTGTTCGCTGCTCTCCTTTTCGCCGGTGAGCCTGGCCAGGATCGCCGCGCACTCGGCGAACATCGGCCGGGCCATTTCCTCGGAAAGAATGTGGAACGCGGCGCTCGGCTCGGCCATCTCGCGCGTCATCAACTGGCCGTGCCAGGCGGGGCGGCCCGTATCGAGAAGTCGGCGCAGCAGCGTTTCGACGAAGCGGCCGAGCGCGGCCTCAGCATCGACGGCCGCGGCATCGCCGAGTCCCGCGATCGGATAACGTTCGGCGGCATATTCCTGCGCGCGACGCATCACCGCCTCGTACAGCGCGGCTTTTGATCCGAAGTGGTATGCCACGGCCGCGACGTTCGCGCCGGCGCGCCCGCAGATCTCGCGCACGGTGCCTTCGCGGAATCCGCGCAGCGCGAACACTTCGCCGGCGGCCTCGAGCAGGCGACCGTGGGTTTTCGCAAAGTCGTCGTCGCCGCGCGCCCGCGCCGCGGGCAGAGGGGGCGAGGCCTTCGTGGATTTTCGCACCGCAGGGGCGGGCCGGCGCGAGGGGTTGCGCGAAAGTCGCGTACTCATTCAAACACCTGTTTGACGGATTAAAACATCTGTTTGAATCGTGCAAACGCGGGCGCGCCGCCGACCGCGGGTAGCGGGACCGCCCCAAAAGGCGAGTCTGGCAAGGGAAGGACCGCCGGTCGCGATCACCCGTCCTGCGGCGTGCGTTCCTGCGCCGGGCGCACGCCCGCGCGCTGCGAAGCTTTGCCGGCATGGCAGGATGGCCTCGTGCCCCCGCTAGCCGCCCACCTCGCCGTCGCTGTCAGCGCGTGGATCCAGGGATCGGTCGGGTTCGGCTACGCGCTGGTATCGGCCCCGCTGCTGGCGCTGCTGGATCCCGCACTCGTGCCTGGACCCGTCATGGTCAGCTCTCTTCTGCTGTCGCTGTCCGGAGCGGTACGCGAAAGGTCGAGCATCGACCGGCGCGGCGTGCTCCTCGGCCTCGTCGGTCGCCTGCCCGGCGTCGCGCTCGGCGCCGCCGCGCTGGCCTGGCTGCCGGACAAGCAGACGAGCGTCGTGTTCGGCGTGCTCGTGCTCGTCGCCGTCGCGCTGAGCGTTTCGGGACTGCGTCTTGCGCTGACGACGCGCAACCTGCTCGTCACCGGATTCGCGTCCGGCGTGATGGGAACGATGACGTCGATCGGCGGGCCGCCGGTCGCGCTCCTCTACCAGCACCACGAGGGACCGAGGCTGCGCTCGACGCTCAATGCGTACTTTGCGCTGGGCAGCGCGATGTCGATCCCGGCGCTCGCGCTGGCGGGACATTTCGGAGCGTCCGAGCTGCTCGCCGGCTCGCTGCTGCTGCCGGCAACGATGGCCGGATTTGCGCTGTCGGCGTTCACGCGATCCTGGATCGACGACGGCCGCACGCGCGCCGCCGTGCTCGCGGTCGCGAGCGCATCGGCGCTGGCCGTCGTGGTGCGCGAGCTCGCGCCGTAACGGCAATGCCGGGAAAAAGCTGTGGAAATCAGGCGCCGCGCGAAGCTTCGCGCCTGGCCAGCTCGAGGTCGCTCTCGACCATCACGCGAACGAGATCGTCGAACAGCGTGCGCGGCTCCCACTCCAGGACGCGCCGCGCCTTGGACGAATCGCCGAGCAGCATGTCGACCTCGGTGGGCCTCTCGAAGCGCGAGTCCGTGACGACGTGGCGCTTCCAGTCCAGATCGAGAAGCGAGAACGCCCGATCGAGGAAATCGGCGATCGAGTGCGTCTCGCCGGTCGCGATCACGAAGTCGTCGGGTTCGCGGTGCTGCAGCATGCGCCACATCGCCTCGACGTAGTCGGGCGCGAAGCCCCAGTCCCGCCTCGCGTCGAGATTTCCGAGCACCAGGGTCTGCTGCAGCCCGAGCTTGATGCGCGCCGCCGCGCGCGTGATCTTGCGTGTGACGAAGCTCTCACCGCGCCGGGGCGACTCGTGGTTGAACAGGATGCCGCTGGCCGCGAACAATCCGTACGCCTCGCGGTAGTTCACCGTCTGGAAATGCGCGTAGACCTTCGCGCAGCCGTAGGGGCTGCGCGGGTGGAACGGCGTCTTCTCGTTCTGCGGCACTTCGGCGACCTTGCCGAACATCTCGCTGGAAGAAGCCTGGTAGAACCTGGCCGGGTTCTTCATGCGCCGCACGGCTTCGAGCAGGTTGACGGCACCGAGCGCGTCCACCTGGGCGGTAAACGCCGGCTCGTCGAAGGACACGCGCACGTGCGACTGCGCGGCGAGGTTGTAGATCTCGTCCGGCGCGATCGTGTCGACGAGGTCGCGCAGCCTCAGCGCATCGGTCATGTCGCCGTAGTGCAGAAAAAAGCGCGCCCCGGGCTCTCGAGGGTCGACGTACAGATGGTCGATCCTGGTGCGCGTCACGGTGCTCGTGCGGCGTACCAGCCCGTGAACTTCGTAGCCGTGGCGCAGCAGGTACTCGGCCAGGTACGACCCGTCCTGCCCCGTCACTCCGGTAATGAACGCGCGTTTTGCCACGACGACCGCCGACGCGAGTACGGCACTGCCCGGACGGTGTCAAATTTCGAGTCGGGGCCGGCCGCGCGAAGTCTGCCCGTCGCTTTGGCGCAGTCCGGCTTGTCCTGTTCGCCGGTCCGCTTCACCTTCGTCAGGCATGGGCAGCGGCAGGCACGGAGCGGGTTGGGGCGCGATCCTGCTCGCCGCAATGCTCGTTTTCCTCGGCTATTGGCTGAGGGTATTCCTCGCGCCGTGCGGCACGCCGCTGCACTACCGCATCGGAACCATCGACGGTCGCTTCCGGGTCACCCGAAGCGAGCTGCGCTCGGCGCTGGAGAAGGCCGAAGCGATGTGGGAGGGCCCGCTCGGCCAGAACCTGTTCGAGTACGACGAGAAAGCCACGCTGGTCGTCAATCTCCAGTTCGACACGCGCCAGGACCAGACGCAGGACACCAATCGTCGCAAGGCCGACATCGATTCGACCAGCACCTCGGCCGCGGATGCACGAAGCCGCTACGACGCGGCCAACTCGCGCTACGAGTCGGACAAGTCCGCGTACAGCGCAGCCGAAGCTTCGCTCAACGCGAAGATCGACGAATTCAACCGGGAGGTGCAGACCGGCGTGGGCGACGACGTGCAGGTCCAGGCCCGCCGCGAGCAGCTCGACCGCGGGCGCATGGACCTGGATGCGAAACGCCACGACCTCAACGATCTCGGGGAGCGCGTCAACACGCTTCGCCGTCGTTACAACGAGCTGGCCGACTCGATCAACACCGACATCGCCGCGATCAACCGCAACTCGGGGCGCGAGTTCGAGCAGGGACTCTACACGCGCAACTCCGAAGGAACGCACATCGACATTTTCGAGTTCCAGGATCGCGACGACCTGGTGCGGGTGCTCGCCCACGAGCTCGGCCACGCGCTCGGCCTCGAGCACAGCACCGATTCCGATTCGCTGATGTACGCACTGCACACCCAGGAACACGCGACCGTCACGGCGCCGGACCTCGCGGCACTTCGCAGGCGCTGCCGTCTCTGATCGGGCCGGGCCCGCGTCCGGACAACGTCGCACGACACGGCGGCTCCGGCGACGGATGCGCAGACCGGGTCCTCGCCGGCGCCGCGATGGCACTTTTCGCGCGCACGAGGTGTCGGCGCCGGCAGTAGCGAGAGCGCGGTGCGCAGCCCCGGCTCCGGCGCCGGCGCCGCTTTGACTTCGCGATGCCGGGCTCTGTATACCCGTCCGGAGCGGTCCCTGCCGCGCCTCCCCATGCAGGAGTCTTCGAACGACGTTGCGGTCGTCGTCATCCCCGCCAGGTACGGGTCGACGAGACTGCCGGGTAAGCCTTTGGCCGATCTCGGCGGAAGACCCCTCATCGAGCACGTCTGGAGACGGGCGCTGCTGGCCCGCCTGCCCGAAAGGGTGCTGGTCGCGACCGACGACGAGAGAGTCCGCGCGGCAATGCCGAAAGAGGCCGAGGTCGTCATGACCCGAGCCGACCATCCGAGCGGCAGCGACCGCATCGCCGAAGTCGCCGCGGGCCTGGACTGCGCAATCCTCGTCAACGTCCAGGGCGACCTTCCGCTTCTCGACCCCACGCTGGTCGACGAGCTCATCGAGATGCTGCAGCGCGATCCTGCGCTCGGGCTCGCGACGGTGGCAGTGCCGATCGAGAGCTCCGAAGAGATGGACAACCCGTCGGTCGTCAAGGTCGTCTGCGACAGCGGCGGGCGGGCGCTGTATTTTTCGCGCGCGCCGATTCCTTACGACCGCTCCGATCCTTCGTCGTACGCGGGTGCGATGCGCCACGTCGGCATCTACGCGTACCGCCGCCAGACGCTGCTGCGCTTTGCCGCGCTCGCGCCCACGCCTCTCGAGAAGACCGAATGCCTCGAGCAGCTTCGCGCGCTCGAAAACGGCATTTCGATCGGAGTCGTGCGCCGCAGCGACGCCGTGCCGATCGAAGTCGATACTCCCGCAGACCTGGCCGCCGCGCGCAGCGCGCTGGCGGCTTTGCATCCCGATTCGCCCGACTCGCCCACTCCGCCCGGCCCGCGCCGCACCGGCCGGACGGCGACTGCCGAAGAGGTGCCATCGTCATGAGCAGCGAAGGAAGGCCCACCAAGTACATCTTCGTCACCGGCGGCGTCGTCTCTGCCCTCGGCAAGGGACTGGCCTCCGCGTCGATGGGCGCACTGCTGGAAAGCTCGGGCCTCAAGGTCTCGATGCTGAAAATGGATCCCTACATCAACGTCGACCCCGGCACGATGAGCCCGTTCCAGCACGGCGAAGTCTACGTCACCGACGACGGCTACGAGGCAGACCTCGACCTCGGCCACTACGAGCGCTTCGTCTCGACGCCGATGAGCCGGCGCAACAACATGACGACCGGCGCCGTGTATTCCGAAGTGATCACGAAGGAGCGCCGCGGCGATTACCTCGGCGCCACCGTGCAGGTGATTCCGCACATCACCGACGAGATCAAGAACCGCATCCGCGCCGCCGCCGAAGGCATGGACCTTCTGATCGGCGAGGTCGGCGGCACCGTCGGCGACATCGAAAGCCTTCCGTTTCTCGAAGCAATCCGCCAGATGCGCGTCGACGCCGGCGCCGAAAACGTGCTGTTCGTGCACCTGACGCTGGTTCCGTACATCGGGGCTGCCGGCGAGATCAAGACCAAGCCGACCCAGCACAGCGTCAAGGAGCTGACCGGCCTCGGCATCCAGCCCGACATCCTGCTGCTGCGCTGCGACCGTCCGCTGTCGCAGGCGGTCAAGGAAAAAGTCGCGCTGTTCTGCAACGTCGACCGCAAGTCCGTGCTCGAGGCGCGCGACATCGACAGCATCTACAAGCTGCCGCTGGCGCTGCAGGAGCAGGGCCTGCACGACCGCGTGACGACCAAGCTGCACATCTGGACCGGCGCGCCCAAGCTCATGCCCTGGGAGAAAGTCGTCCACACGATCGACAATCCCCGCGACAAGGTGCGCATCGCCATGGTCGGCAAGTACGTCGGGCTGACCGACTCCTACAAGTCGATGAACGAAGCGCTCGTGCACGGCGGCATCGCCAACGAGTGCGCCGTCGAGATCGTCCACGTCGATTCGGAGGAAGTCGAGCAGCGCGGCATCGTCCCGGAAATCCTCGGCGCCGACGGCGTGCTCGTGCCGATGGGTTTCGGGCCACGCGGCACCGAGGGCAAGATCCTCACCGTCCGGCACGCGCGCGAGAACGGCATTCCGTTCTTCGGCATCTGCTACGGCATGCAGATGGCGGTCATCGAGTTCGCGCGCAACGTCTGCGGCCTCGAGGGCGCGCACACGACGGAAGCCGACCCGAAGACGCCGCACCCCGTGATCGACCTGATGATCGAACAGCAGGCGCTGGCGCAAAAAGGCGGAACGATGCGCCTCGGCGCCTATCCGTGCATGATCAAGGAAGGAACTCTCGCGCACCGAACGTACGGAAAGCGCAAGATCAGCGAGAGGCACCGCCACCGCTACGAGTTCAACATCGCGTACCGCGAGCGGATCGAGAAGGGCGGCATGGTGCTGTCGGGAGTCTCTCCCGACGGATCGCTGGTCGAAATGGTCGAGATTGCGAACCACCCGTGGTTCCTCGCGTGCCAGTTCCACCCCGAGTTCAAGAGCAAGCCGCTGGATCCGCATCCGATGTTCCGCGGCTTCATCAAGGCTGCGCTGGCGCACAAGCAGCAGCGCCGCGAGACGCCGCCGCTGCGCGGGCTCGGGCTTCGCGTGGTCGGTGCTCGCGAGGACTCGGAGAGCGAAGTCTGATGGAGGTCGAGCC
The DNA here is from genome assembly GCA_036493895.1 of Candidatus Binatia bacterium. NCBI lineage: Bacteria > Candidatus Binatota > Binatia (SeqCode) > Binatia bacterium. The sequence continues at coordinate 102,328 of DASXOZ010000028.1, forward strand.
GTTCCGCATCGGCAGGGGCGCGCGCAGCGTCGAGGTCGGCGCCGGCCGCCTCTTCCTCATCGCGGGCCCTTGCGTGATCGAGTCGCGCGACTCGGTGATGCGCCACTCCGAAGCGCTCGCGAAAGTGAGCGACGAGGTCGGCGTTCCGATCGTGTTCAAGGCGTCGTTCGACAAGGCCAACCGCACGTCGCACGCGTCGTTTCGCGGCATCGGCATGGACGAAGGCCTGCGTATTCTTTCCGACGCGCGAAGCGCCACCGGTCTTCCGGTTCTGACGGACGTGCACGACGCCTACCAGGTCGGGCCCACCGCCGAAGCCGTGGACGTGCTGCAGATTCCCGCGCTGCTGTGTCGCCAGACCGACCTCGTGCAGGCAGCGGCGGCAAGCGGCAAGCCGGTCAACATCAAGAAGGGCCAGTTCCTCGCGCCGTGGGACATGAAGAACGTTCTCGGCAAGGCGCGCGAGGTGGGCGGCAAGAACATCCTGCTGACCGAGCGCGGCGCTTCGTTCGGCTACGGCAATCTCGTCAGTGACTTCCGCTCGCTCGAGATCATGCGCGAGGCCGGCGCGCCGGTCGTCTTCGATGCGACGCATTCGGTGCAGCTTCCCGGCGGCGGCGGTGACAAGTCGGCCGGAGAGCGCCGCTTCATCCCCGCGCTGGCAAGGGCCGCGGTCGCCGTCGGCACCGACGGGCTGTTCATGGAAGTGCACGAGAATCCCGACCAGGCGCTGAGCGACGGGCCGAATTCGCTGCATCTTTCCGACCTGGCGCCGCTGCTGCGCCGCCTCCTCGCCATCCACTCCGCGCGCACGGCTGCGCTTTCCTGATAACGACGATGGCCCGCAAGCTGGACCCGAATGCCGCCGTCGAGACGGCCCGACGCGTGATCCGCATCGAGAGCGAGGCTCTCGACGAAATCGCCTCGCGCCTCGACGACGGTTTCGCGCGCGCAGTCGATCTCGTGCTGCGATGCAAGGGGCGCGTCGTCGTCACAGGCATGGGCAAGTCGGGACAGATCTGCCGCAAGATCGCCGCGACTCTGTCGTCGACCGGCACGTCTTCCTTCTTCCTGCACGCCGGCGAGGCCGTGCACGGTGACCTCGGGATGTTCGCGCGCGGCGACGTCTGCATCGCGATCTCCAACAGCGGCAGCACCCAGGAAGTGCTGGCGCTGCTGCCCGGTGTCAAGCGACTCGCGCTGCCGCTGATCGCGATCACCGGAGGCATCGACTCTGCGCTCGCGCAGGCTGCCGACGTCGTGCTCGACGTGCGGGTGCGCATCGAGGCCTGTCCGATGAACCTCGCACCGACCGCGAGCACGACCGCCACGCTGGCGATGGGCGACGCCCTGGCCGTCGCGGTGCTGGAAGCCAAAGGCTTCGGCGACCGCGATTTCGCGCTGCTGCATCCCGGCGGCGCGCTCGGCCGCAAGCTGATGCGCGTCGAGGAACTGATGCACCCCGACGCGCAGGTGCCGCTGATTGCGCCGACCGCCACCCTGGCTGACACTCTGCGCGCAATGACCGAAGGCGGACTCGGGACGGTCGGCGTCGTCGACGACGGCACTGCCGAGCAGCTGGTCGGCGTGATCACCGACGGCGACCTGCGCCGCGCGCTGCTGCGCCAGGGCGACGTGTCGGCAAGCACCGCATCCGACCTGATGAGCACCAGGCCCAAGACCGTCGCTGCCGAAGCGCTGGCCGAAGAAGCGCTCGCGATCATGGAGAAGCACTCGATCACGTCGCTGTTCATCCTGGAGACAGGCAGCCGGCGCCCGATCGGGATCGTGCACCTTCACGACCTGCTCAAGGCCAGCGTGGCCTGAGGCACGATGACCCGTCGCGCGTGGCGCTACGTTCTCCTGGTTGCGCTGCTGCTCGCGCTCGGTGGCATCGGCGTCTCGATGAGCCGGCGCGCGCTGGTGCAGCAGATCCCGTCGTTCCTGGCCACCCAGGCTCTTCCCGAGCTGCTGCAGCGCATCCGCAACTTCCACCGCGTGATCACGCGCGAAGGCCGCAAGGTGCTGGAACTCTCGGCGAGCGAAGCCAGTTACTTCAAGAACGACAAGGCCGTCGAAGTGATGCAGCCCAAGGTAACGTTTTTCCAGGAAGGAGAGCAGATCGGCGAAGTGACGGCGGAGAAGGGGCGGCTCTACCTCGACAGCACCGAAGGCACCGAGGTGCAGACCGTCGAAGTCACCGGGTCGGTGGTGTTCACGATCGGCCGGCTCAGCATCTACAGCGAGCGCATGACGTACGACCGGGAGACGGGCATGGTCACCGCGCCGGGGGACGCACGGGTCGAGGCAGCCGAGATGACACTCACGGGTACAGGCATGTCGGTGGACATGCTAAAGAACATCGCCGTGGTTCCGGCCAACGTGAAAATGTCGCTGCGCCCGAAGGAGGACGCTGCCCCGTGAAGGCGGTCGTCGTCACCGCCCTCGTGCTCGCGGTCGCCGTCGCGGGCGGGTCCGCGTACGCGCAGGGTACGACGCAAAAAGCGCCGCCGCGCCCCGCGGGCGCCGCGGCGCCTCACAAGGAAGATGCCGCGCACAAGACCGACGACATGCTCGACTCGGTGGCCACGGCCGCACGCGACCTCGAGATGGCAGACGTTCCCTCGCCGGTCGACATCAGCGCCGACCGCATGGAGTACAACTACGGGCAGGGCCTGTTGCACTACGAAGGCAACGTCGTCGTCGACCACGCCGGCGCCCGCATCAAGTCGCGCTCCCTCGACGTCACGTTCGAGCCGGGCGGACAGAAACGCCTGAAGAAGATCACGGCGCGCGGATCGGTCGAGCTCACGCGCGGCGACGAGTCGGCCCACGGCGAGGTCGCCGAGTACGAGCCGACCACCGCGACCGTCACGCTCACCCAGAATGCCCGCCTCGGCTCGGGACCCAACTCGGTTGCCGGCGAGAAGGTCGTCGTCTACCTCAACGAGAAGAGGGCCGTCGTCCTCGGCGGCGGCGCCCCCGCAACGGCGAGCGCGGCTGCGGGCGAACAGGGCGCGGGCCCGGCGGCAGCGCCGGGTAGGATCCGCGCGATACTGATGCCAGATTCGCTGAACAAGGAAGTCCAGAGCGGCAAGTCGGTTGGGAAGACCGAGCCCGCAAAGCCCGCCACCACCCCCAACGGAAAAGCCAGGTGACTTCCGCCCCGATGCAGCTCGCCGCCCAGGACCTCGTCAAACGCTACGGGGGCCGCAGCGTCGTCGACCAGGTCTCGGTGGACGTCAAGCAGGGTGAAGTGGTCGGCGTGCTCGGCCCGAACGGCGCCGGCAAGACGACCACCTTTCACATGGTCGTCGGCTTCGAAAAACCCGACGCCGGGCGCATCCTGCTCGGCGACAAGGACATTTCGTCGCTGGCCATGTACGAAAGGGCCAGGGCGGGGATCGGTTACCTGCCCCAGGAGCCGTCGGTATTCCGGCGCCTGTCCGTCGAGGACAATCTTCTGGCGATCCTCGAAACCCTCGACATCGACCAGACTGAGCGACGCGAGCGCCTGGAGACTCTGCTCGAGGAGCTCGGCGTCACGCACGTCCGCAAGACCATGGGATCGGCCCTTTCCGGAGGAGAAAGGCGCCGCGTCGAGATCGCGCGCGCGCTGGTCATCTCTCCGCGTTTCATGTTACTCGACGAACCGTTCGCCGGTGTCGATCCGATCGCGGTGATCGACATCCAGAGCATCATCGCGCAGCTGAAGGCGCGAGGGATCGGAGTGCTGATCACGGACCACAACGTCCGGGAGACCCTCGGGATCTGCGACCGGGCCTACATCCTGAACGAAGGCCGCATCCTCGAGGAGGGCAGCCCCGAATCGATCGCTTCGAGCCGCCAGGCGCGCGAGATATACCTCGGCGAACGCTTTCGTCTCTGATAGAGGCGGGCAGCGGGCGCCCGGCGTAACCGGCGTAGCGACAAGCGATGGCCCTCGAACAGCGACTCCTTCTCAAGCAGACCCTGCAGCTCAGGATGACGCCCCAGCTGCGGCTGGCGATCAAGATCCTGCAGCTTTCCAGGCCCGAGCTGGAAGTGATGATCGCCGACGAGCTGTGCCAGAACCCGGTGCTCGAGGAATCGACGGACACCGTCCCGGAGCGCGAGACCGAACAGCGCACCGGCGATCTCGAGACCACCGAGGCCGAGGCTACCGAAGCGCCCAGCGCCGAGAACGAGCGCGATGCCGCACAGGAAGTCGGCCAGCTCGACATCGACGAGTACCTCGACCGCCACTCCGCCGACCTGCACGGATCGGTGGGAGCCGGCTCGGACCGCGACGACAATCGCGACCGCCTCTTCGAGAACGCCAAGGCGCGCGAAGACACGCTGGCGGACGCGCTCGTCGACCAGCTCGGCCTGCTCGCGATGAGCGACGACGAGCGGCGCCTGGCCGGCATCATCGCGAACAACCTCGACGAGGACGGCTACCTCGCGAGCACGGTCGAGGAGATCGCGTTCCTGACCGGAGCCTCCGTGGAGGCGGTGCAGGAAGCGCGCGAGATCGTCCAGGAGCTCGAGCCTCCCGGCTGCGGCAGCATCGATCTTCGCGAATGCCTGCTCGTGCAGCTGCGCCTGATCGGCTACGAGAGCGACGACTACGTCATCGCGGTGGCCGACCGCTTCCTGAAGGAGCTCGAGTCCCAGAAATACGAGAAAATCGCGCGCGAGCTCGGCACGACGGTGGCCGAGATCATCGAGGCACACCGGATCATCCGCTCGCTCGACCCGCGCCCCGGCCGCGGCTTCGGCGGCACCGAGACGCGCTACATCACGCCCGATGCCTACATCGTGCGCATCGGCGACGATTTCCAGGTCGCGCTGAACGACGAGGGAATTCCCGCCCTGCAGGTCAACTCGTACTACCGCAGCATGATGAAGGGACGCGAAGGCGGCGGCGAGGCTACCGGCTACCTGCAGGAGCGCGTGCGCGCGGCAAGCTGGCTCATCAAGTCGATCGAGCAGCGCCAGCGTACGCTGCGCAAGGTCGTCGAGAGCATCGTGCGCTTCCAGCGGGAATTCCTGGTGCGAGGCGTGTCCGCGCTGCGCCCGATGGTGCTCAAGGACGTCGCCAACGACATCGGCATGCACGAGTCGACGATCAGCCGCGCGACTTCCGGCAAGTACGTGCACACGCCGCAGGGGATTTTCGAGCTGAAGTGGTTCTTCACGAGCAGCCTGCATTCGAGCTCGGGCGACGACGTGTCCTCCGAAAGTGTTCGCCGCAAGATCCTCGACATCGTCGCCAGGGAAGACCCGCGCCAGCCGTTCAGCGACCAGTACATCTGCGAGCAGCTCGGCAAGGAGAACATTGACATCGCGCGCCGCACGGTGGCGAAATACCGCGAAGGCCTGGGGATCCTTCCCTCTTCCAAGCGAAAGAGGATGGTGGCGCTGACGGCCAACGACGCGCGCCGCAGGTGAACCCGGTCGCACAGGGAGAACCGATTCTTTGCAAGTCAACGTGACATTCCGACACATGGACGTCAGCGACGCGCTGCGCGGCTATGCCGCCGAGAAGGTCGAGCGCATCGTCTCGAAGTACCTGAAGAACGCCGTCGAGGCGCACGTCATCCTGGCGTCCAACCGCCACCGCCAGCACAACACGGCGGAGATCCACATCCGTGCCTCGCAGTTCGACATCGCCGCGCACGCCGAGAACTCCGACCTCTACGCCGGCATCGATTTCGCGGTCGACAAGGTCGAGGCCCAGCTTCGCAAGCACAAGGACCGCATCAACGACCGCAAGGGCCGCGCGAGCCTGCACGAGATCGCGACGATGATCCCGGTCGACGTGGTTTCGAGCCACGACGACAGCGGCTCGACCAAGGTCATCGAGACCGAGACCCTGCAGGCCAGGCCGCTGACCGTCGACGACGCCGTGATGCAACTCGAGCTGAGCCACTCGGAGTTCCTCGTCTTTCGCAACTCGGCCACCAGCGCCATCAGCGTCGTCTACCGGCGCCGTGACGGACACTACGGACTGATCGTTCCCACGGCCTGAGGCCCGCAGTGCGCCTGTCGACGATCCTCGATCCGAGCTGCATCGTCCTGGACGTCGCCGGCGGCGCCAAGAAAGACGTCCTCTCGCGCATCGCCGCGCCCATCGTCGCGCGCCGGCCCGAATTCGACGGCGACGCTGTCGTCGCCGAGCTCGTGCGCCGGGAGGAAGAAAGCAGCACCGCGATCGCCGACGGCATCGCGATCCCCCACGCCAGGCCGAAGACGGGCGGCCCGAGCGCCGCCGGCCTCGGCCGTGCGCCGCGCGGCATCGACTTCGATTCGATGGACGGAAGGCCGACGACGTTGCTGATGGTGCTCGTCTCGCCCGTCGGCGGCGACGGCGACCACGTCGCCTGGCTCGCCCACGTCGCGCGCGTGCTCGGGGACGCCGCGACGCGACGGCGCATCCTCGAGGCCGCCAGTGAGCGCGACGTCATGGACGTGATCGAGCGGCGCGAACGGGAACTGGACGACGCTGCGCACGGCGCGATCAAGGACTGCCGATGACGCAGCCGGCCGACCAGCCCTCGCGCGTCGACGTCGCCGTCGTGACCGGAATGTCCGGTTCCGGACGCTCCACCGCGATCAACGTCCTCGAAGACCTCGGCTACTACTGCATCGACAACCTTCCGAGCGCCCTGGTCGAGCAGTTCGTCGCGCTGTTTGCCGGCTCCCACGGTGCCCGCTCCCGCGTCGGCCTCGGCATGGACGTGCGCGACGAAGGCTACATCGGCGCGTGGCCGTCGGTGCGCAAAGCCCTGGAAAAAGCCGGCCACCGCGTCACCGTCGTCTTCCTCGATTCCGACGACGCCACGCTCATCCGGCGCTACTCCGAGACGCGCCGCGTGCACCCGCTCGGCGCCGGCCGCGACCTGCACGAGGCGATCCGCGCCGAGCGCGAGCTGCTCGCCCCGCTCGAGCGCGCCGCCGACATCGTCGTCGACACCAGCGCGCTCACCGTACACGACCTCAAGCGCCGTCTTCGCTCCTTTGCCGAAGGCGGCGAGGCCTGGCAGGGGCCGTCGATCACGATCAAGAGCTTCGGGTTCAAGTTCGGCAGCCCTTCGGACGCGCACCTGCTGTTCGACGTGCGCTTCCTGCCCAACCCGCATTTCATCGGCGAGCTGCGACCGCTGACGGGCCTCGACGAGCCCGTCGCGCGCTACGTACTCGACCACGAGCAGGCCCGCGCCTTCCTCGCGCGCCTGGTGGATTTCCTCGGCTTCCTGCTTCCGCACTTTGCCGAGGAAGGACGCGCCTACCTGACGATCGGCATCGGCTGCACCGGCGGTCGCCACCGTTCGATCGCGATCGCCGAAGAATGCGCGCGCCAGCTTCGCCAGCACGGGGCCACCGTGATCGTGCGACACCGGGACGTTGCGAAGGAGTCGATATGAGCCAGAAGGCCAGCGCCGAGTTCGTCGTGGGCAACCAGCTCGGACTGCACGTCAGAGCAGCGGCAATGGTGGTACGGACGATGACGCCGTTCTCGAGCCGGGTCTCGATCCGGGCCGGATCGAGCGCAGCCGACGCGCGAAGCGTGCTCGACCTGCTGACCCTTTCGGCGAGCAAGGGCACCCGCATCGTCGTCGAGGCCGAAGGGGACGATGCCGAGCAGGCCGTCGCCGTGCTCGGCGACCTCATCGCCCGCAATTTCGCCGAGTGAGGCGTGAGGCGTGAGCCGTGAGCCGCGAGCCGTGAGCCGCGAGCCGGCGAGCGGCGAACATCCAGACACCACTCTCGAAGCTCCCCGCCCTTCGAAGCTCCCCGCCTCGCGATCCCGCCTGCTGAAACATCAAAAACCTCGCTCCACTGCTGCAATCGGCCGTTTGACCCCCCACCCCGCGCCTTGTACGTAGGCCGGCCATGGCCGACGAGTTCATCTTCACTTCGGAATCCGTCTCCGAGGGTCACCCCGACAAAGTTTGCGACCAGATTTCCGACGCCGTGCTCGATGCGCACCTGGCCGGTGACCCGAACAGCCGCGTCGCATGCGAGACGCTGTGCGCGACCAACCTCGTCGTCATGGCGGGCGAGATCACCAGCAGCAGGAAGGTCGAATACGAAAAGCTCGCGCGCCAGGTAGTCCGCGAAATCGGCTACGTCGGCACCGAGGGTTTCGATGCCGACTCGGTCGAGGTGATCACGCGCCTGGTAGCGCAGTCTCCCGACATCTCCCAGGGCGTGACGGTCGGCCAGGGGCTCCACGAAGAGCAGGGCGCCGGCGACCAGGGCCTGATGTTCGGCTACGCGTGCGACCAGACCGACGAGCTGATGCCGCTGCCGATCTCGCTGTCGCACCACCTCGTCGCCAAACTGGCCGAGCTCAGGCACAACGGGAAGCTTTCGTACCTGCGTCCCGATGCCAAGTCCCAGGTCAGCGTCGAGTATCGCGACGGCAAGCCCGTCCGCGTCGCCACGGTCGTGATCTCCACGCAGCACAAGGAGTCGGCCACGCTGGAGCAGATCACTGCGGACGTGAAGGAGCTGGTGATCAAGCCGATCATTCCGGCCCGCTTCCTCGACTCGGAGACGGTCTATCATGTCAATCCGACCGGCCGCTTCGTCGTCGGCGGACCGTCGGGCGACTCGGGCCTGACCGGCCGCAAGATCATCGTCGACACCTACGGCGGCTGGGGCCGCCACGGCGGCGGCGCGTTCTCCGGCAAGGATCCCTCCAAGGTGGACCGCTCGGCGGCCTACATGGCGCGCTACCTCGCCAAGAACGTCGTCGCGTCGGGAACGGCACGCGCCTGCGAAGTGCAGATCGCCTATGCGATCGGCGTCGCGCAGCCGGTTTCGGTGCACGTCGACACGTTCGGCACCGGCAAGGTCGCACCCGCAATCGTCGCCCAGAAGCTTCGCAACGAAGTCGACCTCCGGCCGGCTTCGATCATCGAGCTGTTCCAGCTCAAGAGGCCGATCTACCGCAAGACGGCGGCATACGGCCATTTCGGACGAGACAGCGACAACGGCTTCTTTCCGTGGGAGAGAACCGACCTCGCCGCGCGCCTCGGCTGACCGATCCAACTTCCGCACCTACGGAGTGCTCCAGTGACGCTACGAAACGAACGCGAGTCCCGCGAGACCTCATCCACGACCCCGGCAGGCGGGGCTAACGCGCGCAAGGGCAGCATGGCCAAACACAGCGAAACCTCCGACATCAAGGATCCCAAGCTCGCCGAAGCCGGCAAAAAGCGCGCCGACTGGGCCGGGCGCGACATGCCGGTGCTCGGCCTCATCGCCGAGCGCTTCCGCAAGGAGAAGCCGCTCAAGGGCGCGAAGATGACGGCGTGCCTGCACGTCACTGCCGAGACGGCCAACCTCATGCGCACGCTCAAGGCGGGCGGCGCCGACGTCGCGCTGTGCGCGTCCAATCCCCTGTCCACGCAGGACGACGTTGCGGCGACGCTGGCGATCCACGACCAGATCCCCACCTGGGCAATCCGCGGCGAGGATGCCAAGACCTACTACCGCCACCTCCAGCTCGGCGTCCAGCGCCAGCCGAACCTGACGATGGACGACGGCGCCGACCTCGTGTCGCTGCTGCACACGAACATGAAGGAGCACGCCTCGCGCGTCGTTGCGTCGATGGAAGAGACGACGACCGGCGTGATCCGGCTGAAGGCTCTCGAGCGCGACGGCCGCCTGACGATCCCCGTCGTCGCGGTCAACGACGCCGACACCAAGCACCTGTTCGACAACCGCTACGGCACCGGCCAGTCGACGATCGACGCGATCATCCGCTCCACGGACGTGCTGGTGGCCGGCAAGGTGTTCGTCGTCGTCGGTTACGGCTGGTGCGGCCGCGGCGTCGCTTCGCGCGCCTCCGGCGCGGGCGCTCAGGTCATCGTCACCGAAATCGACCCGATGAAGGCGCTCGAGGCGGCGATGGACGGCTTCCGCGTGTTGCCGATGGCCCAGGCTGCACGCTTCGGCGACATCTTCGTCAGTGTCACCGGCAACATGCACACGATGGCGGAGAAGCACTTCCCGCTGATGAAGGACGGCGCGATCATCTCGAACGCAGGCCACTTCGACATCGAGATCGACGTCAAGGCGCTCGCGAAGATGGCCAAGAAGATCAACCGCAACGTGCGCCACTGCGTCGACGAGTACGTGCTCGCCGGCGGCAAGCGCATTTTCCTGCTGGCCGAGGGGCGCCTCGTCAACCTCGCAGCAGCCGAAGGCCATCCCGCCTCCGTGATGGACATGAGCTTCGCGACCCAGGCTCTGGCCGCCGAGTGGGCGTGGAAGAGCGCGCAGAAGGGCAAGCTCGACGTGCGCGTGCACGCGGTTCCGCGCCGCATCGAGGAAGACGTCGCGGCGCTCAAGCTCGCGGCGATGGGCATCACGATCGACAAGCTGACGGCAGAACAGAAGAAGTACCTGTCGTCGTGGGAGTTCGGCACGTCCTGAACGCGAGCTGTCCCGGCCCGGCCGGGCAGCGTTCGTCGAAGCTGTGCCACAGCGACCTGCGGGAAAGCCCGCCCGTCGCGCTCGCGAAAAAGCGTCAGCGAGCTTTCGGGTTGTCGACCGCGAGCTTTTCGGCGACGCAGGCGCGCAGGTGGGCAAGCACCTGCTCTCGCCACGGACCTTCATCCGCTTCTCCCCCGTCGATCCGTTCGCACAGCTCGAAGAACAGGCGACGGACCGCCGCGGCCGTGTCCTCGTTCGATGCGGCCGGCTTGTCGGGGCGCGACCCGCGATCCCGTGCGCCGGCCCGATCGAGCAGCGCCGTCAGTCTTTCGCGCTGCGCGCGGTCTTGCGACCCCGCCAGCGCGAGCTCTCTTGCGATGATGCCGGCGACGTTGGTCGCCACCAGCACTTTGAAGCGAAGGCCGCCTTCGACGTGCGGCGCGACCTCTTCGCGCAGAAACGCTTCGAGGGCTTCGAGAAGCTCGATCGCCGTCGGCTTGTCCTGCATCGTCAGCGTCCTTCCGCTTCGTCGAGAAGGGCCAGGATTTCCTTCTCGGTCTCGGCGATTCGCCGCCCGATGGCCGCCAGCTCGAGGTCGGGCCGTTTGCCGGTCTTGTGCCGCTCTGCCTGCATGCGGCAGATGATCGCCCACTTCCAGTTTCCGAACAGCTCCCACCAGCGCAGCGCCACCGGATCCACCTCGCGGCCGCCCGCACTCTCGTAGGCGCGCACCAGCTCTTCGCGCGAGCACAGGCCGCCCGCCGGCTGCGAATCGTTGCCGAAGCGCCACGTGCGCACGCAGAGCCAGCCGAGATCTTCGACCGCGTCGCCGACGTGGGCCAGCTCCCAGTCGAGCACCGCCGCAAGGCCGGTCTCGTCGAACATCACGTTGCCGACGCGAAAATCGCCGTGCACCAGCGCGGGCACTCCGGCCGCCGGCGCGTGGCGATCGAGCCAGCGGCCCACGAGGCGAAGCAGCGGATACGGATGATCGCCGAACGCATCGAGGATCTGCCGGTACCTGCCGGTTTCCGCCCGCGCAAAGCGCTCGGGCCCCGATCCGCCGGCCGCGCGAGCGTGCAGGAAGGCGATGGAGGGATCGGCAACGTCGATGGCGTGCAGCCGCGCCAGCTGGGTCGCGAGCTGGCCGGGCAGTCGCGCCCGCGCCTGCGAATAATGCTGGTCACGCAGGAGACGGCGTGCCAGCGCTTCGCCCCGCACGAGGTCCATCACGAAGAACGCGCCGCCGAGACCGTCTTCTTCGGTTCCGCATTCATGGACAGCGGGTACCGTCATCCCCGCGCGCCGCGCCAGAGCGAGCAGCGCGAACTCCTCTTTCCTCGTACCAGCGGTGGCACCGGGCGAATCGAGCCGGAGCACTCGACTGTCGCGTTTTCCGTCCAGCTCGAAATCGAACGCGTAGACGCGGCAGGAAGCGCCGCCGGAAAGCTGGCGCAGCGCGCAGACCTTCGTCCCGGGCTCGCTGCGCTTCCTCAGGAAGCCTTCCAGGGCGGAGCGAAGCTCTTCGTCGTTCACGGCCTCACGCAAGCGGTGGCGCGGCCTGCGTGCCTCGCGCTCGTGGCGCGGCGACACGGGCCGCCTTGTCTTTGCGGTGGGTAAAGAGTTACATCCCTCCAGTCAATCGGCTCTCCCGCGCACGGCGTATTCGGGGAACACGGGGGCATCCGGCGGACTTCTGGCCGCATGAAACTGCCGTTCTTCAAGTCGCGCAAGCGCAAGGCTGCGGAAGCCGAGGCCAAGCAGGCCGCCGAGGCCGCAGCAGCAGCCGCCACCGAGCCGGAGCCGCAGGCAACGCCTGCAAAGCCCGAAAAAACCGCAAAGACCGACCGCAACTCCAGGTCGCGACGCGTGCCTGCCGAGCAGGTCGTCGATTCGATCGGCTACGCGCTGGCCGCCGTGCCGTCGCTCGGGCCGACCGTCAAGGCGTGGCGCAAGCTCGGGTTCGCGGTGAGCGAGACCTACGCCTGGCAGGGCTGCAACGCTGCACACGTCGACCTCGATGGCGGCGGCATCCGCTTCCTCGCCGTCGACACGCACGCGCAACCGACGACCGTGGTCGACCTCGTGCGCGAGCGGCTGATCTTCGGTGCAGGCCTGTTCGGATGGACGTGGGCGTGCCGCGAGCCCCACCGCTCCGCTCTCGCCATCGGCCAGCTCGCCGAAAGCGAGTTTCACGCCGAGTGCGAAGACTGGGGCGACGCTCTCGTGCAGATCCCGACGGAGCTGACGCCGGGTGCCGCGACGTGGCTCGAAAAAACGGTGGAGACCACGACGCCGTCGCATGCCAATTCGATCACGCGCCTGGACCACGTCGTGCTGCAGGTCAGCGCATCCAAGGCCGCCGCGCAGGTCTACGAGAAGCACTTCGGCCTGAAAGGGCGCACCTCGGCGATGAACGAGCGCTACTACGCGTTCCTCAAGGCCGGCACCTCGCTGCTCGAGATCGTCGGTCCGCTCAAGCCCGCGGAAGGCGGCGACGGTAAACCTTCCCATGCCGCGCAGGGCACCCGCATCACCGGCGGCCCCTGGGGCGTGGCGTTCGGAAGCGCGAACATCGACGCCACCGTCACGTTCCTCAAGATGGCGAGCGTCGAGATCAGCGAACCGCATCGCGCGGTGCAGGGCGGTCGCATCACCGGCATGCCGGCTCCACTCGGCGGCATCCAGATCGCGTTCATGGGCGACTGATGCCGCGACGTCCGTCGGCCGAACGCGACCTCGAGAGCTACGCAGCGGTAGCCCGCAAGCTTGCCGAGACTGCGGGCGCCGTCTCCCTTCGCTACTTCCGCAACGAGTTCGTCACCGAAACCAAACCCGACCAGACTCCGGTGACGATCGCCGACCGCGAGTGCGAGCGGCTGATGCGCGAGCAGATCCGCAAGGCCTGTCCCGACCACGGCATCATCGGCGAAGAAGAGGGCAGCGACCGACCCGATGCCAGCTACGTGTGGGTCCTCGATCCGATCGACGGCACCAAGGCCTTCGTGAGCGGGCGCCCGCTGTTCGGATCGCTGATCGCGCTGTGCCGCGAAGGCACGCCGGTCGTCGGCATCATCCATTGTCCGGCCGTCGACGACTGCTGGGTCGGAATCGAGAACAGGCCGACGACCCACAACGACATGCCTTGCCACACGCGTCGCTGCGGGCGCCTGGAAGACGCGCTGATGTACTCGACCTCGCCGTACATGTTCCGCGGCGACGAATCGGTGGCCTACGAGCGGCTGCGCCCGCTCGTCAAGTACCCGCTGTTCGGCGGCGATTGCCACAACTATGGCCTGGCGGCCAGCGGCTGGATCGACCTTGTCGTCGAAGCCGGTCTCGGGCTCCACGACTGGGCCGCGATGGTCCCGATTGCCTACGGCGCCGGCGGCCGGATCACCGACTGGAACGGAAAGCCGCTCGGATTCGAAAGCGACGGCCGGGTCGTCATGGCCGGCGACGAGCGGATCCACTTCGCCGCGGTCCAGGCCCTCGACGCCTGATCCCGAACACCCGGACTGGAACACGTTTCACCTGACACCGGATTGACGTAAGCAGGGGCGGATTTCGTCCCCGGCGGCGCGAAATGCGCACCCCAGACTGGAGAGAGAACAACGGCATGCAGACCCAGGACAAGCTTTTCATCGGCGGCCAGTGGCGCTCCCCGTCGTCGTCGTCGACGATCGACGTGATCTCCCCGCATACCGAAGAGGCGATTGCGCGAGTTCCCGAAGGCCGCGAAGCCGACGTCGACGCCGCGGTGGCCGCGGCGCGCAGGGCGTTCGACGAAGGGCCGTGGCCGCGCATGGCCGCCGCCGAACGCGCCGCCCACATGGCGCAGCTTTCGGCGATCCTGCAATCGCGCAGCGAAGAGATCGCCGAGACGATCACGCGCGAGATGGGCTCGCCGATCAGCTTCTCGAACCTCGGCCAGGCGATGGCGGCCAACATGGTGCTCGACTACTTCACCGGCCTCGCGCGCGACTTCGCGTTCGAGGAGCTCCGGCAGGGAATGATGGGACCCTGCGTCGTGCGGCACGAGCCGGTAGGCGTGGTCGCCGCAATCGTGCCGTGGAACGTCCCGCTGTTCACGATCATGCTGAAGCTGGCTCCCGCGCTTGCTGCCGGCTGCACGATCGTCGTCAAGCCGGCACCCGAGACACCGCTCGACGCCTACATCCTGGCCGACGCGTGCATCCAGGCGGGCATTCCCGAGGGCGTCGTCAGCATCGTTACCGCGGGCCGCGAGGTCGGCGAATACCTCGTGCGCCATCCAGGCGTCGACAAGGTTTCGTTCACCGGCTCGACGGCTGCCGGCCGCCGCATCGCCTCGCTGTGCGGCGAGCAGCTCAAGCGCGTGACGCTCGAGCTCGGCGGCAAGTCGGCGTGCATCGTCATGGAAGACGCCGACCTCGATACGGCCATTCCCGGCCTGATGGGCGGCGCGATCATGAACAACGGCCAGGCCTGCGTAGGACAGACGCGCATCCTTGCGCCGCGATCGCGCTACGACGAAGTGGCCTCGCGCCTTTCGGCCGCCGTCGGCGCGATGCGCGTCGGCGACCCGATGGACCCGACTACCGAATGCGGGCCGCTGGTCACGCAGCGCCAGCGCGATCGCGTCGAAGGCTACATCGCCATCGGTCGCGACGAGGGAGCCCGCGTCGCGGTCGGCGGCGGAAGGCCGTCGTCGCCCGGCAAGGGCTGGTACGTGGAACCGACGCTGCTGACCGGCGTCACCAATGCCATGCGTGTCGCGCGCGAGGAGATCTTCGGCCCCGTGCTCGTGCTGATCCCGTTCGACGACGAAAACGACGCCGTCGCGATCGCGAACGATTCCGAATACGGACTTGCCGGCTCGGTGTGGACGGCCGACGTGGGCCGCGGCCTCGACGTCGCGCGCCGCGTGCGCACCGGCGTCTACACCGTCAACGGCTTCATGATGGAGTTCGGCTCTCCGTTCGGCGGCTTCAAATGCTCCGGCGTCGGCCGCGAGCTCGGTCCCGAGGGACTGCGCGCCTATCTCGAGTCGAAGCAGGTGAACCTGCCGTGGGGCTACGACCCGGCGCTCAGGCAGTAAGGACGGCCACGCACCAGCCGCGCGTCATTCGTCGGCGACGCGAATGGCTGGTCGGTGCCTGACCCCCATCCCGAGCCGCGACGCTGCGCAAAAAAAAGCCCCGGCGGTACGACACCGCCGGGGCTTTTTTCATGCATCGCAGGGCGCCCTACGGCGCCGGCGGCAGCCCGTACGCAACGACGCCGCCGTGGGCGAGATTGCTGCTGAACGGATCGCCGTACGGGACGTAGATCACGCCGTTGTCGATCGCGGCGCCGCCCATCACGGTGCCGGCCGGCACCGTCAGAGTCGCAAGCCGCGCGCCGCTCTGGATGTCGTACGCGTACAGAACGCTCGCCGACAACGTGCCGGCGAACACCATCCCGTTCGCCACCGTGACGCTGCTCCAGCTCTGGCCGATCTCGTCGGACCACGCGATGGTGCCGTCGGCTCCCGTGAATCCGAACATGTGGTCGGTCCCCGAGTACGTCGAGATGTCGTCGAGCGCCGCCAGGAAGCGGTCGGTGGTCTTGTCGTAAGCGAGCGCACCGTCGAACAGACCGAACCCGGCAAACGGAGGCGGGGAGGCCATCGTGTTGTGCCATACCAGCGCGCCGGTCTGCTGGTCCACGGCGTACATCGTTCCATCCTTGCCTCCGCCGACGGCCACGGCGTGAGTTCCCATTCCCTCGGTGACATCCGCCAGGATCGGCCCGTTGAGGAAGCCGTAGTCGTGGTACGTCGGACCTCCGGGCCAGAACGTGAACTGCTCGATTCCCTCGGTGCGGTACACCCATTCGACTGCACCGGTGGCAGCGTCGAGCTTGAAGATGCTGTCGGAGTCGCCGACCGAAGGCCTCGACAGGCAGCCGACACTCGACATGTAGACGTCCTTGCCATCGGGCGAGACGCTGGCCGTCGCCGTCACTCCGCCTCCGACGGCCGGCACGCACGCCGGGCAGTCCGCGTTGGAGGTGCAGGTGATCGAGCGCTCGAGCCAGCACTGGCCGGTAGTCGCCGGCGGCGGATCGACGCATTCGCCCGGCTTGAGGAACGTGAACGGACAGTCGGCGTTCGTCATGCACGCATGTTGAGGCTGGCTGTCGCAGGTGCCCAGCAGGCACGGCGAGCCTGGCGCCGTGCAATCGGAGTTGGCCGCGCACTCGTTGCCCGTGTCGTTGAAGCAGATGCGCTCGGGCATCGTGAACTGCTGCCACAGCTTGGTGCCGGTATCGAGATCGTACGCGAGCAATGTTCCGCGCACGCACGGTGCGTCGTTGTGCGACGCGATGCCCACCAGCACGCGATTGCCGACGACAACCGGGCTCGCCCACGCATGCGACGCCGCCGGATCGTCCACGCCGGCATCAGCGGTCCACAGAAGGGTCCCTTTCTTGCCGTCGAGGCAGTAGACAAACCCGAGGCTGTCGCCGACGAGCACGCGCCCGTCTGCAAGGATCGTCACCGAGCTCTGCACGCCGAGGCCGGGGTCTTGGGCCGCGCCGTTCGGCGTCGCAAAGTCCCACTTCACCTTGCCGGTCTTCTTGCTGAGCGCGTAGACGTGGCCGTTCCACGACGACGTGTAGACGAGCTTGTCTCCGACGGTGACGGTGGAGGAAATCGTCTTGCCGTGAGGCTGCTCCCCGCTGCCGAGGGTCGGCGGCACGAAGCTCCATTTCTGCACGAGCGTGGCGACGTTGGCCTTCGTGATCGCCGTCTCGAGCGGATTGGCGCGGGTATTGGTGCGGTCGTAGCTGTGGACCGGCCAGTCGCGGGGCACGCAGACGAAGCTGAAGGAGTCGTCGTCCTCGCTCGTGCCGCTGATCGCCGTCACCTTGAACGAGAGCTTGGCGGCCTTGAATGCTCCGGTCCCGCTCGGCCCCTTCAGGGGCACGACAACGGACTGGTTCGTCGTGCAGACATTCGTCGTTGCCGGCAGCAACGCGGAAACCGCCGTCTGAAGCGAGTCGAGCCCCTTGCCGACCACGGTGACTGCCGAGACGTCGCCGGGCGTGCACGAAGCCAGCGAAGGATCGGCGTTGCGCAGGCACAGGTCGACGTCGAACGTGCACGAGTTGTTGACGACTCCGTCCAGGTCGCACCCCGGATCACCGTCGAAGCAGCGGATCGTCTTGGCGGGTTTCGGATTGGCCGGATTGTGGAATGGCGAGTTCAGGTGCAGCGCATCGCTGGCCAGCTCGGCGTAGCAGTCGGTGTTGGTGTCGCCTCCTCCCTTGACGGGACAGTCGGGCGGGCACTGGGCCCGGGCGAGGCCGGCGGTCATCGCGGCAGCGGAGGCCAGTACGAATGCGAGAATGCTTCTGCGGTATGACATGTGGTCCTCTGCGGCGGGTCCGTCCGACGCGTGCGGAATGCTCGCGCCCTCTCCCCGGACTCCATCAAGCTAACGGCGCTTGCAGTGGCGATGCAAGAACCTAACTCCACCGGGGAACTTTTCCCCGAAAAACCCCGTCATTGCGGAGCCCTTCGCCCGGACCCCGTCCCGATCGCACATCGGGAAATCTCGACTTGCGATCATCGCGAGCGTACTTTGAGCACCTCGGTTGCTTGCCTGGTCGGGGCGTACACAGGCCCCATAGCCGGTTTTCGCCGGTGACCGGGGTCGAGGGGGGACACCGGCGGTCCTTTCTGCGACAGCGGTTTCAGGGACCGCTCCTCTTCCACCGCCGATAACAAAGGAGGTGATCCAGTGATCTATTTGTCCAAGGTGAACTGTGAGGTGGTGTCCTCTTAGGAGGACCGCGCTCCAGCACATCGCTGGGTCGCCCCTTTGACAGGGGACCCAAACACCACCGAACTCCGGCAGTCCCGCTTTCACCGGCGGGCCGGGCATCAAAACCCCGGAAAATCTGCCGGAGTTTGTGTTTCTTCCCTCGTCTCCCCGTTGCACTGCCCCAAAGATGGGCGCCCGGCGCACCGGATGTTACGACGTTGCGCCGGCGGCCGTTGCCTGCCGGTTACCAGAAGTGCCGCGGCACCAGCGCCAGCTCGCGGGCCTGGCGCGCCAGCTCCTCTCGAAAATCGGGATGCGCGAGCGAGATCAGCGCGGTAGCCCTCTCGGCCACCGACTTTCCCTTCAGGTTGACGCTGCCGTACTCGGTGACGACGTGCATCACGTCGGTGCGCGGCGTCGTCACGATGTTGCCGGGCGTGAGAGTGGGCACGATGCGGCTCTTTCTCTGTCCGTGCCTTTCGTAGGTGGAAGCCAGGCAGAGGAACGACTTGCCGCGGTCCGACATGTAGGCGCCGCGGACGAACTGGAGTTGTCCGCCGGTACCGGTCAGGTGGCGGTGCCCGTCGCTTTCGGAAGCCGCCTGGCCCTGCAGGTCGACCTGCGTCGTGTTGTTGATCGATACCACCCGGTCGTTGCGCGCGATCTGCGCGGGCAGGTTCGTGTAGTCCACCGGATAGCTGCGCACCACCGGCGATTGCCCGAGGAAGTCGTACTGGTGACGCGAGCCGCCGGCGAACGTAAAGACGACGTGGCCCCGGTCCATCTGCTTGCGCGACCCGTTGACGACGCCGGATTCGATCAGGTGCACCATCGCGTCGACGAACATCTCGGTGTGGATCCCGAGGTCGCGCAGGCCCGAGTCCTTCAACATTTCGCAGACGGCGTTCGGCATGCCGCCGATGCCGATCTGCACGCAGGAGCCGTCCTCGAGCTGCCCGGCGATCAGCGTCGCGACCTTGCGGTCCACCTCCGTGATCGGCGGGTTCGAAAGCTCGGGCAGAGGATTTTCGCCGCCGTCGATCACGTGCGCGACTTCGTCGATGTGGACGGCGCACTGCTCGCCGTGCACGCGCGGCATCGCCTCGGAAGTCTCGACGACGAGGATGCGGGCCTTTTCGGTGACGGCCTTGAGATGGCAGTTGGCCGCGCCGAAGTGGAACCAGCCCTCGTCGTCCATCGGCGTCGTCTTGATGCAGACGACGTCGATCGGGTCGAGGAAGCGGCGGTAGTACGACGGCGCCTCGCCGAAGTTCATCGGAATGTAGTTGCAGCGGCCGTCCGAGTTCTTGCCGCGGTCGTATGCGGAGAAATGCCAGTTGAACCAGAGGAAGTGCTCGCCGTCGGGATCGGCTTCGACGACCGCGCGCGGCGACATCGACACGCAGGCACGGATGCGAACGCCGCGAAGCTCGTCCTTGCGCGCCGCCAGCGCGCGATCGAACAGGTCGGGATGGGACAGCGCCGCGCCGTAGTCCACCCAGTTCCCCGACCGCACCAGCGCGGCGGCTCCTTCCGCAGAAATCGTTTTCTCGCGCAGCTTTGCGTTCATCGGCTCCCCGGGCGCGTCTGCCTGGCAGACGCGCAAATGGCAGTGCGGCCGGGCCGCGACGTCCCTGCCGTCTTCATCGGATACGCTCGCAAGCGTTCGCGCTCACGTCGCCATCCGCCCGCAAGAGACTGCCGCAGGCGCCGGGCGAGGCCAAGGCCCCCGCCGACCGCCGCCGCGACGCGAAGAAATCGGCTGCTGCACGGCGCACGCCGCCCGGGCGTGTGCTACAAGACTTCGATCCGGGACCACAGCGGGACCACAGGTGGTGAAGTGAAGATGGAAGACGTGTTGCCCGAAGGCGCCGTGCTGCTCGATATCGACCTGGTCGACAAACCCCGCGCGATCTCCCATGTCGCCGGGCTGCTGGCTGCATTGGCAGGAACCGCGCCCGAGACGATCGAAGGTGCCCTGCTCGCGCGCGAAGCGCTCGGATCGACCGGGGTCGGCGGAGGCGTCGCGCTCCCTCACGCGAGGCTGCACAGCCTGCGCAAGACCCACGCGATCTTCGTGCGCCTGGTCTCTCCGATTCTCTACGAGTCGATCGACTCGATGCCGGTCGACCTCCTTTGTGCGATCGTCGCGCCCGACGAGCCGAACTCGGATCTGCTGACGGCAGTGTCGGCGCTGGCGCGGCCGCTGCGCGACCAGTTGAAGAAGTCGGTGCTGCGCGAGACCCGCGACGTCGCGCAGGCCCGCAAGGTGCTGCTCTCGGGCGAAGCGCCCTGATCGGCGCAGCGACGCAGTCGTCGTCTGCCGTCAGGATGCAGGGCTGAGCGGCCGGGTTCCGGCCGCGTACTTGAGCACCCGCACTTTTTCCATCGTGACCAGCCCTTCGGCGACCATTTCGTCGAGGATCGGCGTCAGCCGCTCGACGTGCTCCGGGGTGTCGACGATTTCGATCACGATCGGCAGGTCCTCCGAAAGCCGCAGGATGTGCGTCGTGTGCAGCACGCTGCGCGCGCCGAAGCCGGCGACGCCGTGAAAAACCGTCGCGCCGGCAAAGCCTTCCTTCCTCAGACGCTCGATGAGCGCGACGTGCAGGGGCTGGTGATGCCACCTGTCCGACTCGCCAATGAAGATCCGGACGAGAACCTGTTCGCCGGTCAGTACTCGCATGGCAGCACTTTCTCCTTGCGTGCCGGCACGATCGTCAGAACGTGCCGAACAGCGACCGCGCCGTCATCCAGCCCGCGATGCCCGCGCTCATGCACCCCGCGAACGTCACCAGCAGGTTGAGCGCGGCGACACCGAACGCACCGTCCTGCAGGTAGCGCATCGTCTCGTAGTTGAACGTCGAGTAGGTCGTGAAGCCGCCCATGACTCCGGTTCCGAGCACCAGGCGCGCGGTCGGCGAAATCGCCGACGCTTCGACGCTGGCGTACAGGACGATTGATAGCAGGAAGGATCCGATCGAGTTGACCGCCAGGGTCCCGAATGGGAACGCGGGACCAACCACGTCCATCACCCACCCGGACAGCAGGTAGCGCGCACCGGTACCGGCCGCTCCACCGAGACAGATCAGCAGGAATCGACTCATCGCGTTCGCATCTTTGCGGCGCTCGCCGGCATGCCGGTCACGGCGGAAGCGTTCGCCTGCGAGCCCGTGTGCGCTGCTATCAGGTTTTCAGATCGATCGCAGCGACGGGCGGTTGCGGCCCCCAGCCGGGGCCCCGGGGTCACCCTTTGGGTGCTGCATCTGCATCATTATTGACGCTATGGATGATTCAGTTGTATCTTTTTCTGTATGGGTTCTGCCGGGTCTGTTGACGCGCCCTCTCTCGCTGGCCCCCAGCGCTCGCGCGACGCGCGCATTGCAGGACCGGCATCCAAAACGGCCCGCTGGCTGCTGCTGATTCACCAGATTCCGCCGCTGCCCAACTACCTGCGCGTCAAGGTCGGCCGCCGCCTCGCGCGCGTCGGCGCCGTCGCGATCAAGAGCACCGTGTACGCGCTGCCGCGCACCGACTCGGCGCTCGAGGATTTCGAATGGATCCGTCGCGAAGTGACCGGCGCCGGCGGCGAGGCCGTACTGCTGGCGGCCCATCTTCTCGATGGGCTCTCGGACCGCGACGTGGAGAAGCTTTTCGGCGACGCCAGGGACCGTGACTACGCCGTCGTCGCCGACGAAGCGCGCCAGATCCTCAAACGCGCAAAACACGACGGCGACGCCGGAACCCACCGCCAGCTGGAGGCGGAAGCGCATCGTCTTCAGCGTCGCCTGGAGGAAATCCTGTCGATCGATTTCTTCGATGCTCCCGCGCGCGAGCCGGCTCGCGCCCTGGTCGCATCGCTTCGCGATGCGATCGATCCGCCTCGCAAGCGCTCGCCCGACGCCGTTTCCTCGCAGGACACAGCGATGCGCGGGCGCACCTGGGTCACTCGCACGGGAATCAAGGTGGACCGCATCGGCAGCGCGTGGCTGATCCGGCGCTTCATCGATGCCGGCGCCCGATTCAAGTTCGTGCCCGCCAAGGGCTACTTGTCCCAGCCGAGCGAGCTGCGCTTCGACATGTTCGAGGCCGAGTACACGCACGAAGGCGACCTGTGTACGTTCGAAGTGCTGTGTTCGCGCTTCGAGCTGCAGGTTCCCGGCCTCGCGCGCGTCGCCGAGCTGGTCCACGACGTGGACCTGAAGGACGGAAAGTTCGGGCACCCGCAGACGGCGGGACTCTCTGCGCAGATCGACGGCATTGCGGCGCTGCACCAGGACGACGAGACGAGGCTGGAACGCGGCAGCGCGGTATTCGAGAGCCTGCTCGCCTATTTCGCGAAAACAAAAGGATGAATCCATGACTGCATCACGCGAAGACGATCGAACGCCTCATGAACCGGTGTCGCAAAGGCCGGACGCGCCGCCTCACGATGAAGCGCTGCGCGGGCCCGATGCGTCCCTGACGCGCCGCCAGGCGCTCGCCGTCCTGGCAGCCGGCACTGCCGCGCTCGCCGCCGGGTCCGGCAACTTGGGCTCCGCTTTCGCCGCCGATGATTCCGCCACGGGAGCATCTGCGATGAGTACGCCCCGGGCTCTCGCGGGCACCAACGCGACCGTCCCGTTGCCATTCGCCGCCGGATCGCTTGGCGGCCTTTCGGAGCGGTTGATCTCGTCGCACTACGACAACAACTACGGCGGCGCAGTGCGCAACTTGAACCGCCTCGAGCAGGAGCTCGCGAAGATCAACTCCGAAACGCCGCCGCCGATCGTCGCGGCCCTGCGTGACCGCGAGCTGGCGTTTCGCAACTCGAAATCGCTGCACGAGGCGTATTTCGCGAACCTCGGCGGAAACGGGAAACGGTCGGGCGCGATCGAAGCGGAGATCGCCGGCGCCTACGGGACCACCGCGCGCTGGGAAGAACAGATGCGCCAGACGGCGCTTGGCCTCGGCGGCGGCAGCGGCTGGGCAATTCTCGCGTATGAGCTCGACACCGGCGCGCTTCGCACCGTCGCCGGAGGAAACCACACGCAAGTGCTCGCGCTCGGCGCACCGCTTCTCGTGCTCGACATGTACGAGCACAGCTACCAGATGGATTACGGCGCTGCCGCCGCGAAATACGTCGATGCGTTCTTCGCGAACGTCACCTGGGACGAGGTCAACCGGCGGCTCGAGCGTGCGCGCAGCGCTTCGGCCGCGATTCGAGGCGCGAAGGCGTGAGCCCGATGCCCTCGTCGCAGGCGGCCGGCGCGGTTGCCGCCGAAGAGCTGCGCCCGTGCACGCTCGGGCAGCTGGCCCTGTACTTCCTGCGGCTCGGCACTCTCGGATTCGGCGGCCCGATCGCGCTGGTCGGCTACATGCAGCGCGATCTCGTCGAGGAGCGGCGCTGGCTGTCCAAGGAGGATTACCGCCAGGGACTTGCGCTGGCACAACTCGCCCCGGGGCCGCTGGCCGCACAACTCGCGATCTATCTCGGCTGGGTTCGTGGAGGGATTCCAGGCGCGACACTGGTCGGAGTCGCGTTCGTCTTTCCGTCGTTCCTGATGGTGCTCGCGCTGTCGGCCGTCTACGTGCAATTCGGCGGGCTGCCGTGGATGCGCGCGGTGTTCTACGGCGTCGGCGCCTCGGTGCTCGCGATCATCGCGCGCAGCGTACAGAAGCTCGTCACGCTGACGCTGGCCCGAGACTTCGTGCTGTGGACGGTGTTTGCGGTGAGCGCGATCGTCACGGCGTGGACGGAAACGGAAGTCGTCTGGCTGTTCCTCGCGAGCGGCATCGCGGTGATGCTGCTCGAGATGGCGCGCCGGGGACAGACCATCGTTGCCACGCACGCGATCGTTGCGCTTCCGCTGTGGTCGATGACCGGAATGACGGGACCTGCGCATTCGTCGACGCTGTGGACGATCGCGTGGTACTTCGCCGAGGCGGGAGCGTTCGTGTTCGGCAGCGGCCTTGCGATCGTGCCGTTCCTGCACGGCGGAGTCGTCATGCACTTCCACTGGCTGAACGACCAGCAGTTCCTCGATGCGGTCGCGGTCGCGATGATCACGCCGGGGCCGGTCGTCATCACCGTGGCGTTCATCGGCTATCTGGTGGCCGGGCCGGCCGGGGCCTGCGTCGCGGCGCTCGCGACGTTCCTTCCGTGCTACCTGTTCACGATCATCCCGGCGCCGCATTTCCGGCGCTTTGCAGAGAACGCGACTCTGAAGGCTTTCGTCAACGGCGTGACGGCCGCGGCCACCGGGGCGATCGCAGGCGCAGCGCTCGTGCTGGCCAGAAGGACGCTGCTGGACGTGCCGAGCATTCTCATTGCGCTCACGACGCTCGGGCTGCTCGTCCAGGCGCGCAAAATTCCGGAGCCGCTGATCATCGTCGCGGCGGGGGTCGTCGGCATCGTGCTGCGCGGGGCGGCCGGCTGAAACTGTCGACTCCGGCGGCTTCCCTCGGTATCGTCCGCCGCCATGAGCACCAACGCAGAAAAGGCCCAC
This sequence comes from Candidatus Binatia bacterium, assembly GCA_036493895.1. Classification (NCBI taxonomy): domain Bacteria; phylum Candidatus Binatota; class Binatia (SeqCode); species Binatia bacterium. The sequence goes on from DASXOZ010000028.1 coordinate 127,040, forward strand.
GCCGTTTTTCTTGCCGCCGTCGGACAGGACGAGGGCGTCGGCGAATGGTTCGAGGTCGACCAGGCGCGCATCAATCAGTTCGCCGAAGTCACCAACGACCACCAGTTCATTCACGTCGATCCGGAGGCTGCCAAATCGACACCGTTCGGCACCACGATCGCGCACGGGTTCCTGACGCTTTCGCTGCTGACCTGGCTCGACGCTTCGATCCCGAAAGATCCGGCGCGCTATGCCGGGATGGTGATGGGAGTGAACTACGGATTCGACAAGGTGCGCTTCGTCAGCCCCGTCAAGGTCGGCAAACGAGTGCGTTGCCGAAGCGTGCTCGCCAGCGTCGAGCTGAAGGAGCCATGGGTGCAGGCCACGCGCACGATGACGGTGGAGATCGAAGGAGAGTCGAAACCGGCGCTGGTGGCGGACTGGATCACGCGGATCATGTACGGGTGAGGGCACAGCCCGCTGCGGCGCTGCGGCTGCTCGTCATCATTCGCGTGCGTCCATGGGATCAATCGGCAGCGGCGCCGCTTCGAGCGGAGGCTGAAGCTGCAGTACCGAAGCTCCTGACGCCGGCGATGGCGAGCGGCATCCGGTAGAGCCCGCGCCGCGCGCAAAGGTACAGCGTCCTGCCGTCATCGCCCCAGGCCATGTTGTGGACGTGCTGAGGCGTCACGATCGTGCCGAGGTGAGTGCCGGAAGCCGACAGCACCCACAACCCGCCGGGACCCGAGACGTACAGGTTTCCCTTGACGTCCACTTCGATGCCGTCGATTGCGTCCTCTCCGGGCGCCGACGTCATGTCGAAGAACACCTGGCCGACGCCGACTTTTCCGTCGGCGAGCACCGGGTAGCGCATCACCGCTTTTTTCTTGTCGTCCCAGTCGCCGACGTACAGAAATTTCTCGTCGGGAGAGAATGCGATGCCGTTCGGCCCCGTAAGGTCGTTGACGAGCAGGTCGACCTTGCCGCCGGCAACCCGGTAGACGCCGCTGAAAGGCAGCTCCTTGCGCGGGTCTTCGAAAAATTTCGGCAGGCCGAACGGCGGATCGGTGAAATACAGCGCGCCGTCGGACCGGAAGATGAGGTCGTTCGGGCTGTTCAGGCGCTTGCCGTCGTAGCGATCCGCCAGAATGGTGACTGTTCCGTCCTTCTCGATGCGGGAGACCCGCCGCCGGCCATGCTCGTCGACGACCAGCCGGCCGTCGGCGTCGATCGCCAGTCCGTTGGAGCCGGGCTGATGATACTCGGCGATGTCCGCGCCGTCGTAGCCGCTGCGGCGCCGAAAAACTTCCAGCGTTCCCGGCGGCGAATATCGGTAGATCACATTGCTGTTCGGATCGCTCAGCAGCAGGTAGCGACCGTCGGCCGACCACACCGGCCCCTCCGTGAACTCGAAACCATCGGCGAGCTTGTAGAGCTTGGGATTGGGGCCGACGACCTCGTCCAGGGCCGGATCCGAACGCTCGACCTCCACGTTGGCCTCGGCTGGAGCAATGGCGACCGCTCCGGCGGGAGCCTGGTACAGCGTGAGCCTCGCCGTGCGCATGTAAATGAAGTTCGTCGGGGGATTCGACAGCGGTCCGTTCGCACCGAAGACGGCGATCGAGATCTTCTCGCCGGGATGCACATGGCGCGCGACGACGAGCCTGTTCGGCGCATTCCAACCGGCGATCACCGATCCACCGGACTGTCCGGTGGTTCGAGTCATCTCCCCGTCGATCCACACTTCCGCGTAGTCGTCGACCGAAGTCTCGAATACCGCCGTCGTGCCGGCCGTCGCGACGTCGCCGAGCCGATCGGGGATCGTGATCGCAAGGCGATACCATGCGAAGCTGAGACGACCGTTTCCGCGCCGGACCGAGAGCGACTCGGGCGCGATCATCGGCCACGCGGAATCGTCGAAGTCGGCGCCGCCTGCGTGCGGCGAGATGTCGTACGTCGTGACCGGAGCACCGTCGGGCTGGCCGTCGCCGCCCGCGCCGCGAAAAGCCGTCTCGACGACGGCGGCATCACTGTATCGCCAGGATCCGGCAAGCTTGCCAAGGCCGTCCTTGGTGGCCAGATCGATCGTGACCAGCGGCGCAGAAGCGGGAACATCCGATGCCGCGCAGGGCTCTGCCTGCACCGCGGCCACGACCAGTGCCGTAGCGAGCAGTCGCAACGCGAAGACGCTGTGCAGGCCGGCAGAAGGCAGGAGAGCACGCCGGGTCATCGGCGCACCTTGACGACGTAGTAGACGAGGGCAGAGGGAACCTCGCGAAACCAGTGCGGCACGCCGCTCGGCACGATCACGACGTCGCCCCTGGCGAGCTGTCGTGTCTGGCCGCCGTCGATCGAGTTGCCCCGCTGCTCGAAAGGCTCGGTGCGCGAAAGGCCCTGCGCCGTCCCGCCGGTAACGAAAGTGGCCGAGCCGCCCTGCACGTAGATGATATCGGTGTCGAGATCGTGGACCTCGACCATGCCGGCTTTGTCGCGCCGGCTCGCGTGAACCATGTAATTGCGACCATCGCCGTCGAGGAGCACGCTGCCTTTGGCGAACGCCGCGTCGACCGAGGCGCGGTCGAAAAACCGCACCGGCTCCGTGCCGTTCGTCCCGCCGATGGCTGCCGCGCCGGCCATCGCGATCTCCTCGTCCTGCTGCGCGCTGGACGCACCGCTTACTCCAACAGCGCCGACGATCGTCTCTCCCGAGACGATCGGCACCCCACCCTGCAACGGCGTGAAATCGACGAGCGCCGTCATCGCGGTGCGTCCCTTGTTGACGACGTCCTCGAAGAACTTGGTCGGCTTGCGGAACAATGCCGCCGTGCGCGCCTTGCCGATGGAAATGTTCGCGCCGGCGGCAAAGGTGCCGTCGAGGCGCTCGACCGCCATCAGGTTGCCCCCTTCGTCGACGACGGCGACGACCGCACCAGGTGCGTTGTTCTTCCTGGCCAGCGAGATGGCCGCGTCGATTACCTGCCGGGCGCCGGCGAGCGTGAGACCGGGCCGGCTTACGAGCTGCGCTTCGGCGGCTTGGGCGAAGACGATCGTGACGAGTGCCGTGACCAGCGCAGTGTGACGTGCGGCCCGGCGTTGCAGAACCAGTGGCGGCATTGGAAAAACCCTCCGCACGTTCGACGCCGCCGGAACAACGAGGTTTCAGAAGTGGTCCGAATGACGCCGTCCACGCCGGCCCGGCGCCCCCGGCGCCACGTCTCGCCAGCCCGGCACCATCAATGATACGTTGCGGGGCCGTGGGAGGGCACGGGGAAGACGAGGCCGAGCGCGAACCATCGCTCGCCGGCCAGGATCTGGTCGCTTCGAGCACGGCCACCGCCGGCTCTTTCGCAGGACTGCGCGAAGCCGACGTGCTTCGGCTGATCCTCGAGGGAACCTCGCGCAGCACCGGCGGGGAATTTCTCCAATCGCTCGTGCGCTCGCTCGCCGCGGCCATCGACGTCCAGTTCGCTTTCGTCGCCGAGTTCGATTCGTCGCCGGCCTGGGTGCGGACCCTCGCGTTCTACGGCGACGGGCGTTTCATGGACAACGTCGCGTGGGACCTGACGGGCACGCCGTGCGAAGACGTCGTGCGCGGCAATCTCTGCCATCACGCCAGCAACGTCTACCGCATCTTCCCGAGGGACCTGCCCCTGGTCGAGCGTCGCATCGAGAGCTATCTCGGAGTTCCGCTGTGCAACGCCGACGGAAAGACCATCGGGCATCTTGCGGTCTTCGATCGCCGGCCGATGCCGATCGAAGCGACGCAGCTGCAGATGTTCCGCATCTTCGCGTCGCGCGCGGCAGCCGAGCTCGAGCGGATCGAGATCGAACGCAAGCTGAGGTTCTCCGAGCGCCAGTTCCGCGACCTCTTCGAAGAGGCACCGATCGCCTACGTCTATGAGGAAACCGATACGCGCTTCCTCAGCGCGAACCGGGCGTTCATGGAGCTTCTCGGACTCGCAGCAGGCGACGTGCCGGGCACTTACGGGATGTCGCTCGTCGCGCCGCAGCAGGACAACCGCGACCGCGTGCACGAGTCGCTCGCTTCCGAACAGGAGGGACGCCAGCGCAGCGCGATCGAGATCGAGCTCCGCCGCAAGGACAACGGCAAGTCGGTATGGGTGCAGCGCTGGTCCAAGCCCGAGCCGGACGGCAAGCACACGCGCACGATGATCGTGGACATTACCGCGCGCGTGCTGGCCGAGCGCGAACGCGCGCGCCTGCAGCAGCAGAATGCGTACCTTCGCGAGGAGATCCGCGCCGAACACGACTTCGAAACCATCGTCGGATCCTCGGCGGCCATTCGCCAGGTGATGCAGCAGGTGCAGCGAGTGGCGCCCACCGATTCGACGGTGCTGATCCTCGGCGAGACCGGCACCGGCAAGGAGCTGATCGCGCGCGCCGTACACGATCTGTCGGGGCGCAAGGACCGCCCGCTGATCAAAGTGAACGCGGGCGCGCTGCCGGCCGGCCTCGTCGAAAGCGAACTGTTCGGGCACGAAAAAGGAGCCTTCACCGGAGCTTCCGAGCGCCGGGTGGGTCGCTTTGCGCTTGCCGACAAAGGGACGCTCTTCCTCGACGAGATCGGCGAGATGCCTCTCGACGTGCAGGTCAAGCTGCTGCGCGTGCTGCAGGAGCGCGAATTCGAGGCGGTGGGTTCCACCCGGCCGCAGCGCGTGGACGTGCGCGTCGTGGCTGCCACCAATCGCGACCTCGAGACGGCCGTCGCCGAAGGGAAGTTCCGCTCCGACCTGTATTTCCGGGTCAATGTGTTCGTCGTTCGCGTGCCGCCGCTGCGCGACCGGCGCGAGGACATCCCGCTGCTCGTTCGCTACTTCATGTCGCGTTACGGCGCGCGGCTCGGACGCCGGTTCACCGAGGTCGACCCTGCGACGATGGCGCGGCTTCGCGACTACCCGTGGCCCGGAAACATCCGCGAGCTCGAGAACGTCGTCGAACGCGCAATGATCGTCTCGGACGGACCGGTGCTCGAGATCGACGAAAGCCTGCTCGCCGTGAAGTCGGCGCCGCGCGCCGACCGCGAGGACGCTGCGCGCACGACGACGCTCACGGCGGCGGCCGGTCCCACGCTCGGCGAGCTCGAGCGCCAGCGGATCGAAGAAAGCCTCGAGCGCTGCGGCTGGGTCATCGAGGGAAGCGCCGGCGCGGCGGCAATGCTTGGGCTGCATCCCAACACGCTGCGCAGCCGCCTGAAGCGGCTCGGGATCTCGCGCCGGCGCTGACCCCGCCGCTGCCTGCATCCTCGCAGCCGCCCGCGTGCCTTGCGGACACGCCTCAGCGCGCCCTGCGCGCTCACGACCCTGCGCGCTCCACGACGCCCACGACCCAGCGCGCCCTGCGCGCCCACGACCCAGCGCGCTCTGCGCGCCCACGACCAGCGCGCCCTGCGCGCCCACGACCCAGCGCGCTCCACGACGCCCACGACGCCAGCGATCTCCCACGAAATCTCGTCGTTCCTACCGCGACGGCTCGTGGGCAGGCCCGGACCGGACCGTGCCTCCTCTCGGGCGCAAAGCTGCAAGTAACTAATCCGTAAAGGTTTCCGCGGCGCCTCGGACCTCGCCGCAAACCCGGCACGAGCCTTGCTCAACTCAAACGACTGCAAACGAAAGGAGGGGCACGACGCACGGAGCGCCCGGCAGCAATACAGCTACGTAACTGCCGCCGGTTCCCAGCGTAAGCCCGGAACAAAATGCTGAGGATCACTCGAATGGACGGAAACAGGCACGCGACGCTACTTCGGCTCGAGGGCCGCCTGACCAGAGGCGACCTGGTCGAGCTCGAAACCGTCATCCGTGCCTGCCGGCACGACCGACGTCGCGTCGTGATCGACCTTGCCGGAATCGGCTTCCTCGACGCGTCCGGCGCATCGGCGCTGGTCGCTGCCCAGGACGACGACGTCGAGCTGGTCGGTGCTTCTCCGTTCGTGCAGCAGCTTCTGGAGGAGGTCGATTCATGAACGCATCGAGATATTCCCACAGCGCGGCCGAAGATCTCGCCGCCTACGCGGCGCCGCTCGCTACCGACGACGATCTTCTCGCGCGGCTGCGAGCCGGCGACCAGGACGCCTTCGAGGAGCTGATGACGAGCAACGGCGGTCGCATGCTGTCGACCGCGCGCCGGCTGGTGCGCAGTGAGGAGGATGCACGCGACATCGTGCAGGAAGCTTTCCTGCTCGCGTTCCGCTCTCTTCCCGCCTTCGAAGGAAGATCGCGGCTGGCGACCTGGCTGCATCGCATCGTCGTCAACGTCGCGCTGATGCGGCTGCGCAGCCGTCGCCGCAGGCCGGAGATCTCGATCGAGAACGAGCTTCCGCGATTTGCCTCCGACGGCAGCCGTATCGTCGAGGCTCACGACCGCGTCGACCTGACGCCGGCCGACGCGCTGGAGCGCGAGACGATGCGGGTGCTCGTGCGCCGCTGCCTCGAGCGTCTTCCCGATATCCACCGCGTCGTGCTGATGCTGCGTGACATCGAGGATCTGTCGACCGAAGAAGCGGCCGACGCGCTTGGTATCACCATCGCCGCCGTCAAGGTCCGCCTTCACCGCGCCAGGCAGGCGCTGAAGACCATGCTGCAGAAGGAGCTGGCCGGCGAAGTCGCGGCCTGCTCCGTCCACTGATTCAGGAGCCCGACCCAGGACTCGCTCCCGTCGCTGCGCGGGCTGTTAGTTTCGCGTCGCGGCGACTTCCTCGAAGCTGCGCCGAAGTGCCGGCAACGAGGCGTCGAGCAAGCGGAAGTCGCGCCTCGGCAATCGCAGGAGCGTCATCGGTTCGAGGCAGCGCACGGTCGCGTTGCGAACGCTGGAGCCGAGCAAAGCCATCTCGCCGAACACCTCTCCGGCGCCGAGGCAGGCCAGCCGCGAGTTGCGTGCTCCTTCTTCGCGCAGCACCTCGGCGCTGCCGTTGACGATCACGAAGATGCTGTCGCCGACGTCACCCTGCTGGAACACGGCCTGGCCCGGCTCGTAATGCTCGTGACGCAGTCCGCCCGAAGAGCCGGCGCGCAGCTGCACGAGGTCGGGCTGCAGGAACAGGTCGAGCGTCCACGACGTCGCGACCTTGATGCGTCTTGCCCAGCCCGGAAGCTTGGCCAGATAGATCGTCCGCCACAGCCACCACGCAAGAAAGCCCGAAACCTGAATGCCGAGCACGTCGGCAACCGCCGTGCGATGACCAAGCGCTCCCATCTTGCCGAGCCCGCCGAACGAAAAGCTGCGCAGCGGGCGGCCCGCGATCTGTGCGACGATGTTGTCGGCCAGCGTGTTGGCCTGTCGCACCGCGTGCTGGGCAGTCGGCGGTGCGAAGGTGCGGCCTTCGCCATTGGGAACCAGTGCGCAGTCGCCGAGAGCCCAGATCTTCTGGCTTCCCTGCACCTGGAGCTGCGGCGTCACCAGCAGTCGTCCGTTGTCGGATTTGGCGAGCACGAGCCTGTCCACCAGCGGATGCGGCGAGCTCGGCACCGTCGAAACCAGCGTGCGCGTCTCGATTCGCTCGCCGCCCGCCAGCAGTGCCGCCTCGGCACTGGCCGCCTCGAGCCTCGTGCCGAGCCTCAGCTCGACTCCGCGCTGCGCCAGGATTTTCTGCGCGAACAGCGCCAGCTTCGGCGAAACCTCGGGAAGGATGCGGTCCTGCGAATGCAGCAGCACGACGCGCAGGTCCTTCGGGTCGATCGTCGGGTAGTTGCGGGCGACGCTTCGCACGAAGTCGTTGAGCTCGGCCGCGACCTCGACGCCCGAGAAGCCGCCGCCGGCGATGACGAACGTCAGCAGCTGGCGACGCAACTCCTGCTCTTCTTCGACCGACGCTTCTTCGAGCGCGCCGATCACGTGGTTTCGCAGCGCCAGCGCGTCCGCGAGGTTCTTGAATGGCATCGCGTGCTCGGGAAGCCCGCGCAATCCGCGGAAATCGGTCACGGTGCCGAGCGCGAGGACGAGGTGATCGTATCGGATCGTGCTCGGGTGCGGATGCACGCCGGGGCTGGTGCGAATCGTCGACGTCTCGACGTCGATCTCCTCGACCTCGCGCACGACGATGGTCGTTCCCGGAAGCAGCCGGCGAAGCGGGCTTACGGTGTCCAGGATGCCGATGCTTCCGGAGATCACCTCCGGCAGCATCGGCTGGAACACGAAATAGTTGTCGCGATTGACCAGCACGACTTCGTACTGTTCGGCCGCGCGACCGAGACGCCGGAGTTTCTTCTCGAGCCGTCGCGCCGTGTAGACGCCGGCGAAGCCGCCACCGAGAATGACGATGCGTTTGCGTTCCATGGCTGTTCTCCGATTTCAGGCAGCGGCGACGGATTCGTCGGGAATTTCGAGCTCGGCGAGCACGACGAGATCGACGGGCTCCGCCGCACCGGCCACCTCGCGATGCGCCAGCTTCCGCCTCGTCGCTGGCGGCGAGTAGCCTGCGGCGAGCGCCGATTCCCAGGTGCTTGCGCTCGCCAGAGCACGCACCCCCTCGGCCTTGGTATGCTTCTCGAGCTTGGCCGCCAGGTTCACCGGATTGCCGATCACGGTGTATTCGAGCCGGTCGCAATCCCCCACGGCGCCGAAGACGAGCTCTCCGCTGGCGCACGCTGCGCCGATTCCGAGGCCCGCGGTCCCGGCCTGCGCTGCTGCGCGGCTCCACTCGCCGGCGGCGACGATGATGTCGTCGACCGCCCGCAGTGCATCGGCGGCATGCGTCGTGGACTCGGTGGCGGCGCCAAAATGCGCGAGGATCCCGTCGCCGAGGAACTTGTCGACCGAGCCGCCGTGGGCAAACAGCACCGCGACCATGCGGCGCTGGAACTCGCCCAGCAGCTCGATCACGCGGTCTGCCGGAAGCATCGATGCCAGCCGGGTGAATCCGCGCAGATCGATCATCAGCACCGTCGCCTCGCGCAGCTCGCCCTGGCCCGGCCGGATCGCCTCGGCCGAAGTGACGATCCTGCTGGCGACGTCGGGACTGAAGAAGCGGGTCAGCTCGCGGCGCGCCTGGCCTTCGCTGGCCGCTTCGGCCAGCAGGCGCCGCGACCGCACGGTGCCGATCGCAAGCACTCCGGTCACCATCGCGATCGAGACGGCCTTGTCGAGCTCGGCACCAAGCAACACGCGATACCCCATCATGTAGTCGACGAAGCTTCGCGTGATTTCGGCGTGGCCGGGCCAGATCGCGTACGCGACGAGGACCGTCCACCCGAGGATCGCGGTCGCTCCGGCCAGCAGCAGATAGCGAAAATCGTAGCGAAGGCTCCTCAGCGCGATGAAGAGGAACACGTAGACGAACGTCGGAGCCTTCAGATAGAACGCCGGCGGCTGGCAGTACTGGATGTGGAAGCTCCAGATCAGCAGGAACAGCACGGCGATGTCGGTGACGACCGACGCGGCAAGGATCGCCGGGCCGAGCCTTCGGCGCCGCGCCAGCAGCAGGCGGCCGATGACCAGAGGCGCGTAACCGGCAAGCACCCACGGGACCGGCTCGAAGGAAATGTCGCTGGCCTCGAACCCTTTCGGCGATGCCAGGTACAGCCCTCCGAGCAGCGTGACGACGGAGAGTTGCACCCACCCGAGCAGCATTTCGTTGGCGTCTTCGGTACGCGCGATCGCCTCGCGCACTCGTTCGGAAAGGTTGTCGGCGCCCCGGCCGCGGATAAACGTCTGTAGCAGCTTCACGCGGCCTTGGACGCCGCGGCGACGCCCGCGTTACGCGACCTGCAACCCGTGTAACCACACGGCCGCCCCGGCATCAGACTGTCCGTGCGGGACTGCGACTTCCACCGGACCGATCGTATTCCGACGCGGAGCGCCGCGTGCTAGCCTGTTCGCCGGACGTCCGTTGCGTCCAGGACGATCGAGTGGATCCCGGCGAAATCGATTGCAAGTGCTTCGTACGCGGGCTGGCCGACTACGTTGCGGGTGAAACCGACGAGCGCGAACGGGGCCGATTCGACCGCCACCTGAAGACCTGCCAGGACTGCAGAAGCTACCTGCGCGACTACGAGCTGACCATCGGCCATGCCAAAGACGCGCTGCGCGATGACGATCCCTCCGTCGCCGACGGCGCGCTCCCCGAAGAATTGAAGGACAAGATCCTGCGCGCGATCCGCCACGATCGCTGATCGTCACGACTCAGGCGATTTCCGCGCGCGCTGCTTCGCCAGCGCGCGCGGCTCTGCCGTTGTCCGCCGTCAGGCAGCGCGTCTGCGCTGCTGCCCGGCGACATCGCTCTCGAGCTGCAGTGCAAGGTCGGCCAGCACGTTCATGAAGTTAAGATGGGCCTCGTAGGGGCTTTCGTAGGGACGGAAATGTGCGTGCACCTCGCCGTCGCCGAAGCCTTTCGTCGACATGTAGTAGGCATGGTCGCTGCCGGCCAGTGATCGCCACGCCTCGAGAAGGCCGCTGTCTTGCGCGCCCTTGACCTGCGGCAGCAGCTCGTAGAGGTGCTCGCATGCTGCGCGCTGCATGGCGTTTCCGAGCCAGGCGCTCTCATCGCGCGACTGGTCCGCCCACGAAATCACGCCGTCGGCGCAGACAGGACCGGCGACCGGCAGCAGCGCTGCCTCCCGCGGCAGGTGCATGGAAATCCCTGCGCGGGCGACCGCGGCCGGTAGCGCAGCCAGGAAATCCAGCGACGCGGCGCCGTGGTGCTCGCCGAACGTCTCGAAATCGAGGAAGACGTTGACGCTCTGGCCACCGGTGGCCGCCACCCACGCGGCCCAGGTCTCGGCGCGCAGCGGCTTGCCGCCCTCGGCGTGCCCGAAGCGGAACCCGACGTCGTCGCTCAGGCGGTAGTGGCGCAGCAGCACGCGAAGTTGCGGCGCGAGCGCGCTGGCATAAATGCCGGTCGCGGTGCGCCCGGCGAGGATGCGGTCCGCGCCTTCGGTGAGGACCGCGCGATAACCACGAGCGGAGAGCCAGATCGCCAGGGCGTCGTCGAAGAGCAGCTCGGTGTTGCGGAAAACCACCGGCCTCACGCCGAATCGCGAATGGATCGCCTCGCGATGCAGTTCGACCTGCTCCTCGAACTCGTCGGTGTCGAGCAGCCAGGCCAGCGAGTGATGGGAGGTCTCGCCGAGGATCTCGGCCGACCCGCACGCGACCAGCTCGCCGATGTTGTCGATGACGTCCGGGGCCGCCTCCTCGAGCTGCGCGAGAAGCGTCGATGTGAGCCCGAACGCGACGCGCAGCGGAGCGTCGGCGCGGCGCGCCTGCGACAGCAGCACGGTAGTCGCCGGCCGGTAACAGCGCTCGACGATCCCATCGAGAATGCTGCGATCGAGCTCGGCGTCGAACCACGATGACGCGAGCTGCGCGCGGGCGGCGCCGCGCACTGCGGCGGCTGTTTTGCCGATGTCGAATACTCGCATCCGGCGCAGGCGGCGGGGCTGGTGAAGCTGGAAATAGAGGCACAGTCTGGTCATCGTGTTTCTCCCGTTACCGGTCTCGTCGCGTCGCTTGCCGCGGCGACCTCATCGAAAACTTCGAGCAGGCGCCGGGCCGGTGCTTGCCAGCCGAGCCTGAGCGCTTCCTTTCTTCCGGCAGCGCCGAGGCTGGAAGCGAGCGCCGCATGGTCGATCACGCCGATGATCTTGTCGGCCAGCTCTTCGGTCTCCCAGAAGTCGACTTTCAGGCAGTGGCGGATCACCTCGCTGACGCCGGACTGGCGACTGACGATCGCCGGCGTCCCGCGAAGCATCGCTTCGATCGGCACCAGGCCGAAGGGCTCGCTGACGCTCGGCATCACGAACACGTCCGCCATCGCATAGGCGCGCGAAATGTCGTCGCCGCTGAGGAAGCCCGTGAAGAAGAGACTCGAGGCAAGACCGAGCTCGGCGGCACGCTCGACCATCTCAGGCAGCAACTCGCCGCTGCCGGCGACGACGAAGATCGTTTCCGGACGCAGCCCGCGCACCAGCGCAGCGGCCCTCAGGAACCACTCCGGCCCTTTCTGTGCGGTGAGCCGGCCGAGGAAGAGCACGACGGGGCGCTCGCCGGCCAGAGGCGGAAGTCCGCGAATGGCGGCCGCATCGTGGGCCGGCTCGGTGCCGTTGTGAACGACGCGCAGCTTGTCGGGGCTGACGGCGGGATACTGCTCGAGAATCGCGCGGCGCGTAAAATCGCTGACCGCAACGATGCGGTCGGCGGCGCAGAGTCCAGCTTCTTCCAGCTCGCGGATCTTCTCGCTGCCGCGGCCGCCGCCACTGCGGTCGCCCTCGGTCGAGTGCACGTGCAGCACGAGAGGTTTGCCCGAGACTTTGCGCGCTGCGACGCCGGCGGCGAACGTCATCCAGTCGTGGCAGTGGATCACGTCGTGCGCGGTAGTCGCCGCAATCGCGGAGGCGGCCGCAGCCAGCCTCTCGACCTCGCGCAGCAGGTCGCCTCCATAGAGGGAAGCATCCGCACGCGCGCTGCCTGGAGACGTCGACGCACCACCTGCGACACTGCCCGCTGTCGCACGGCCCGACGTAGTCGTGAAGAGATGGTGGTACGACTGCTGGGTCTGGTAGGGCGCAAGCAGCGACTCGAAGCGGATCTCCTGTTGATGGGTGGATGGCGCGTCGCCGGACAGCTCATCGCGAACGCCGCTGGCGATTGCCGCTGGCGCTTCGGGCTGCGGTGCGAGCTCGCGCGCACTGACGACGCGGATGCCGCCTGCTTCGACGGGACGCGGAAGTTTCGGCAGGACGAAGGTCAGATCCACTCCCTCGTCGGCCAGCGCGCGGGCCAGGCCCGCGCAGGCTACGCCGAGCCCGCCGGACAGAACCGGCGCGAATTCCCAGCCGAAGCTCAGCACTCGAAGCTCGCGGCGGGAGCCGGCGCCCGGGGCGGACGCCGGCCTGATGGGGTGGGAGTCTTGGGGAGACACGCACTTCGATGACGCCGGCCCGCTGCGGTTACAGCATCGAATCGTGAAACCATCGGCGCGCCGCGGCGTCGGAGCGGTCATGAAAGCCATCACCGTTTCCCCGACTTCGCGCACCATTTCGCTTCAGGACATCGCCGAGCCGGCCAGTCGGCTCGGGCCGGGCCAGGTGCGCGTTCGCATCCTGGACGTCGGCATCTGCGGCACGGATCGCGAAATCTGCTGCTTCGACTACGGGCAGCCGCCGGAGGGCTGCGAGCACCTGGTGATCGGTCACGAATCCCTCGGCGAGGTCGTCGAGACTGCTCCCGACGTGACGACGGTGGACGCGGGCGACCTCGTCGTGCCGACGGTGCGCCGGCCCTGTCATCACGAGGAATGCGCAGCCTGCACCAGCTCGCGCCAGGACTTCTGCTATACCGGCGACTTCGTCGAGCGCGGCATCAAGCAGGCGCACGGCTACATGACCGAGCTCGTCGTCGATCACGAGCGGTACATGAACGTGCTGCCGAAGAGCCTGCGCGACGTCGGCGTGCTGGTCGAGCCGCTGACGATCGCCGAGAAGGCGCTCGAGCAGATCTGGCAGGTGCAGCAGCGCCTGCCGTGGGCCTGCCCGGTAGTGCCGGGCACCAAAGGCGGCAATTGCCATCGCGCCGTCGTGCTCGGAGCGGGGCCGGTAGGGCTGCTCGGCGCGATGGCGCTGGCGGCCAACGACTTCGATACGTTCGTCTACTCGCGCGAGCCGCACGGATCGGCCAAATCGCGTCTGGTCGAAAGCTTCGGCGCGCACTACATCTCGGCCGCGGACACGCCGGTCAAGGACCTCGGCAAGCAGGTCGGCAATATCGACGTGATCTACGAGGCGGCCGGCGCTTCCAGCGTGGCCTTCGACGCGATGGGCTCGCTCGGCACCAACGGCATTTTCGTGTTTACCGGAGTGCCCGGCCGCAAGGGTCCGATCCCGGTCGATACCGATGTGCTGATGCGCAGTCTCGTGCTGAAAAACCAGGTCGTATTCGGCACGGTCAATGCTGGAAAAACTTCGTTCGAACACGCGGTCAGCGACCTCGCCCGCTTCTGCGAGCTGTGGCCGGGTGCGGTCCATTCCCTGATCTCGTCGCGACGACGCGTCGATGACTACCGCGAGCCTCTGCTCGGCAAGCCCGACGGCATCAAGAATGTCCTCACGTTCGGCTGAAAGCCCGCCGCCGTGGCTCGGGGCCGGCGGCCCCGGCGGCTTCGCTTGCGGCAAGCCTTGCCGGCAATGGCGTAACCGGGGCGCCGCAAGCATCATCGAACGCCTTGCGAGGTGAGCAAATTGCAGACCCAGAAAACCAGGAGCGATTCCAACGACACCGGCAAGGGCGCCCGCCGCGCCTCGCGAGGTGACGGGAAGGCAAGCGTCTCGCCGAAATCGGCGCCGAAAGCCGAAGCGGAACGAGCTCGCCTCGCCGACGATGCGGCACGAACACGCAACTGGAAACGCTGGGGTCCCTACCTTTCCGAACGCCAGTGGGGAACCGTGCGCGAGGACTATTCGCCGTGGGGTTCCTGCTGGGACTATTTCCCGCATGACCACGCACGCTCGCGTGCCTATCGCTGGGGTGAGGACGGATTGCTCGGCATCAGCGACCGCGAGGGACGGCTGTGCTTCGCGCTGGCGCTGTGGAACGGCAACGATCCGATTCTCAAAGAAAGGCTCTTCGGGCTCACCGGTCCCGAAGGCAATCACGGCGAAGACGTCAAGGAATGTTACTACTACCTCGACTCGACGCCGACGCACTCGTTCCTCGAGGCTCTGTACAAGTATCCGCAGGCCGCGTTTCCGTACGGCCGGCTGGTCGAAGAGAACCGGCGGCGTGGCAAGAACGACGGCGAGTTCGAGCTGGCCGACACCGGCGTATTCGACGAACATCGCTACTTCGACGTGCGCGTCGAGTACGCCAAGGCGTCCCCGGATGACATCGCGATCCGTGTGACGATCGCCAATCGCGGCCCGGAGCCGGCAACGATCGACGTGCTGCCGTCGCTGTGGTTCCGCAACACCTGGTCGTGGGGACGCCACGGCGAAGGCTACTGGCCCAAACCGGCGATCGAGCGCGAAGACGGCCGCTTCGTTGCCGAACACGCGAGCCTCGGCCGCTTCGTGCTGCAGGGCGCGCCGGTCGCCGGCAAGGCGCCCGAGTTGCTTCTGACGGACAACGAGACCAATTCCCAAAAATTGTTCGGGTCGCCCGGCCCCGCTCACGCCAAAGATGCGTTCCACGACTACGTGATCGATGGGCAGCGCTCCGCGCTGATCGAGAATGGACCGGGAACCAAGGCGGCTTTTCGCTACCACCTCGCCATCCCCGCAGGCGGCGAGCAGGTGCTGCACCTGAGACTGACAGTCGCCAACGAAGCTGCCGAGCCGGCGGTCGCGCTCGGTGAAGACTTCGACCGCGTGCTCGAGGCGCGGCGCGCCGAGGCCGATGCGTTCTTCGCCGACCTGACGCCGCCGGGCCTCGATGCCGATGCGAAGCGCGTGCTGCGCCAGGCATACGCGGGACTGCTCTGGTCGAAACAATTCTACCATTACGCAGTCGGCGACTGGCTCCACGGCGATCCCGCGCAGCCTGCACCGCCGCAGTCCAGGCAAGGCGGCCGTAACACGGAGTGGGGCCATCTCTACAACCGCGACGTGATCTCGATGCCCGACAAGTGGGAATACCCGTGGTACGCGGCCTGGGATCTCGCGTTCCACATGATCCCGCTCGCGCGAGTCGACCCGTACTTTCCAAAGGAGCAGCTCCAGCTCTTCCTGCGCGAATGGTACATGCATCCGAACGGCCAGATCCCCGCCTACGAGTTCGCGATGGGCGACGTCAATCCGCCCGTCCACGCGTGGAGCGTGTGGCGCGTCTACAAGATGACCGGCGACAAGGGCAGCCGCGACCGCGTCTTCCTCGCGCGCTGCTTCCACAAGCTGCTGCTGAACTTCACGTGGTGGGTCAACCGCAAGGACACGGCGGGACGCAACCTGTTCTCGGGCGGATTCCTCGGCCTCGACAACATCGGCGTCTTCGATCGTTCGAAACCGCTGCCCACCGGCGGCTATCTCGAGCAGGCCGACGGCACGGCCTGGATGGCGTTCTTCTGCGCGACGATGCTGTCGATGGCTCTCGAGCTGGCGTCCGGCGATCCGGCGTACGAGGATGTCGCGAGCAAGTTCTTCGAGCATTTCGTCGCGATCGCCAACGCGATGAACCACCTCGGCGGCAACGGCCTGTGGGACGAGGAGGACGGCTTCTACTACGACCAGCTCCACACCGACGGCGCTGGCAGGCCGCTGAAGGTTCGCTCACTGGTCGGCCTGCTGCCGATCATTACCGTCGAAGTGCTCGAAGCCTCGGCGATCGAGCGTCTGCCTGGCTTCGCGCGGCGCATGCAATGGTTCCTCGACAATCGCAGCGACCTGGCCGGCAACATTTCGTACATGTGCTCGCACGACGCGCCCGACGACGGCCGTCACGGTCACCGGCTGCTGGCCATTCCGTCACGGGATCGACTGGGCCGCGTGCTCGCGCGCATGCTGGATGAGAAGGAGTTCCTCTCGCCCTGGGGAATCCGCTCCGTTTCCAAGGTGCACGAGCACGAGCCGTACGTGTTGTCCCTCGGCGGGGAAGAACACCGCGTGACGTACGTGCCGGGCGAGTCCGACACCGGGCTGTTCGGCGGCAACTCGAACTGGCGCGGGCCGGTTTGGTTTCCGATCAACTACCTGCTGGTCGAAGCGCTGGAGCGCTATCACCATTTCTACGGCGACTCCTTCCAGGTCGAATGTCCGACCGGCTCCGGAATCGTGATGAACCTCGAGCAGGTCGCGCGCGAGCTCGCGCGCCGTCTCGGGTCGATTTTCCTCGCCGACCAGAGCGGACGACGACCCTGCCATGGCGACGACGCGCGCTATCAAAGCGATCCGCACTGGAAAGACCTCGTGCTCTTCCACGAATACTTCCACGGCGAGACTGGACGCGGGCTCGGCGCCAGCCACCAGACAGGCTGGACGGCGCTCGTCACGCGCTGCCTCGAGCGCACCGTGAAATAGGCGCGCCGTAACCACGTCGTGCAGCGGGCATCGAAACTTCGATGCTGCGACAACCCGACTATGGTGCGTACTGGATCGAAGCAGCCGGTCTCGGCGTCTTCATGCTGTCCGCCTGCGTCTTCGCAACGCTGCTGGAAGATCCTTCGTCGCTGCTTCGCATGGCAGCCGGCCGCTCTCTTTCCGACCCGTTCCTTCGCCGCTGCCTGATGGGCGCGGCGATGGGCGCAACGGCGCTGGCGATCTTCTATTCGCCGTGGGCGAAACGCTCGGGCGCACACATCAATCCCGCAGTGACGCTGACCTTCTGGAGGCTCGGACGCATCGGCACCGCGGATGGGCTTGCGTACGCCTTCGCCCAGCTCGCGGGTGGAACGCTCGGCGTGGTGGCGGGTGCGGCTCTTGCAGGGCCGGGCATTGCCAGTCCTTTCGTCCACTATGCTGTCACGGTCCCCGGCCCCGCAGGACCCGGCGCCGCGTTGCTGGGCGAGACAGGGATCTGCTTCGCGATGATGAGCGCCGTGCTCGTCTGCTCGTCGTCGGCGCGGCTGCAGCCTTTCGGCGGCCTTGCCTGCGCGACGCTGCTCGCGTTCTTCATCGTCTTCGAATCGCCGCTGTCGGGCACCAGCCTGAATCCGGCCCGCACGCTGGCCTCTGCCGTCGTGGCGGGCACCTGGACCGGCGCCTGGATTTACTTCGTCGCGCCGCCGCTCGGGATGCTTGCTGCCGCGGAGCTTCACCTCCGGATGATGCGCCCGCGCGACTCGTCCCCCGCCGAGCGCACTGCTGAAACGCCATCACCGAACGTGTTCGCACCTCAAACTTGCGACTGAGACCGTTGCCCGCAAGGGCGATGAATAAAGGAGAACCCGATGAGTCCCGTCCTGCACCGAACTTCCGAAGCCTGCGAATCGACCCACTACGACGTCATCATCATCGGCAGCGGCGCCGGCGGCGGCACACTCGCATGGCGACTGGCGCCGTCGGGCAAGCGCATCCTGTTGATCGAGCGCGGCACCTGGATTCCGCGAGAGAAACAGAACTGGGACTCGCAGTCCGTGATCCTCGACGGTCGCTACAACTGCGGCGAGCACTGGCTCGACAAGGACGGCGGCCGGTTCGAGCCGGGTACGCACTACGCGGTCGGCGGCAATACGAAGTTCTACGGCGCGGCGCTGATTCGCATGCGGGAGGCCGATTTCGGCGAAGTGCGCCACGTCGACGGTGTGTCGCCGGCGTGGCCGATCGCCTATGGCGATCTCGAGAGCTACTACACGCGCGCCGAGCATCTCTACCACGTGCACGGCCTGCGCGGCGCCGATCCAACCGAGCCGCCGGCCAGCGCGCCGTATCTCCATCCGCCGATCTCGAGCGAGCCGCGCATCCACGAGATCCGCGAAGGCATGGAACGGCTCGGCCACCGGCCGTTCCCGATGCCGGTCGGCATCCAGCTCGACGAAGCGAACCCGCGCGCCAGCGCCTGCATCCGTTGCAACACCTGCGATGGCTTTCCCTGCCTGGTGCGCGCCAAGGCCGACGCGCAGGTGATCTGCGTGGAGCCCGCACTCGAGCACGAAAACGTCAGGCTGCTCGACCGCGCGCGCGTGGTCCGGCTCGAAACTTCGGTATCGGGCAGGGAAGTGACCGGCGTCATCGTCGAGCGCGACGGCCATGAGGAAACCTACCGTGCCGGCATCGTCGTGTCGTCGTGCGGCGCGATCAATTCGGCGGCGCTGATGCTGCGCTCGGCGAGCGACCGGCATCCGGCGGGGCTCGCGAACCGCTCCGGCATGGTCGGCCGCAACTACATGTCGCACGTGAACTCGGTGTTTCTCGCGGTGTCGCGGCACCGCCACGACACGCGCTTCCACAAGACGATCGGGCTCAACGACTTCTACCATGCCGGCGAAGGACGCGAGTTTCCGCTCGGCCACATCTCGCTGATGGGATCCTTCGACGCGAACACGCTCAGGGCCGGAGCGCCGCGCCTGGCGCCGACGATGACGCTCGAAAAAATGGCGGAACATGCCGTCCCGTTCTGGATGACGACAGAGGATCTTCCCGACCCGAACAACAGGGTCACCGTCGACGGCCGCGGCAGCGTGACGCTGTCGTACACGGCCAACAACGAGAAGGCCCACGCGCGGCTCGGCGTGGAGCTGAAGCGCATTCTCTCCGCGATCGAGTTCGAAGAGCACCTGATCCCGCTGCAAGTCTACATCCCCGGCCGAATTCCGCTCGCCGGCGTCGCGCACCAGAACGGGACGATGCGGTTCGGCACCGATCCGTACAGGTCCGTGCTCAACCTGAACTGCCGCGCCCACGACCTCGACAACCTGTATGTCGTCGACGGCAGCTTCTTCCCGTCGAGCTCGGCGGTGAATCCCGCGCTGACCATCATGGCCAACGCCTTGAGGGTCGGCGATCACCTGCTCGACCGTTTGGGCTGATGATGCGCACAGACGCACCGAATCGACGCCGACGGCACTGCCTTCTGGCGGCGCTGTGGGTTGCCGGAACTCTCGCCGCCGGCCCCGGTCGCGCCTTCGCTATCACCGCGGAGTCCGTCGCAGGAATCGGCATCACCGTGGCCGATCTGGACCGCTCGGTCGCGTTCTACACCGGCATCCTCGGTTTCGAGAAGCTCTCCGAAACCGAAAACGCCGGGCCCGAATGGGAGAAGCTGACCGGCGTCTTCGGAGTCCGGTTCAAGGTTGTGCGTCTCCGGCTAGGCGACGAGACGCTGGAGCTGACGCAGTACCTTGCACCGCGCGGCCGCCCGCTTCCGCAGGACTCGCGCGCCAACGACCGCTGGTTCCAGCACGTCGCGATCGTCGTGTCCGACATGGATGCAGCGTACGAGCGGCTGCGCGCCGCCGGAGCCGAATACGCATCAACGTCGCCACAGCGGCTTCCCGAATCGATTCCCGCTGCTGCCGGCATCCGCGCTTTCTATTTTCGCGACCCCGACGGGCATTTCCTCGAGCTGCTCGAATTCCCGCCGGGAAAGGGCGCGGCGCGCTGGCACCCCGACCGCGCGGCGGGCGCTCCGTTGTTTCTGGGCATCGACCATACCGCCATCGTCGTCGGCAGCACGACGCGTGCGCTTGCCTTTTATCGCGACCGGCTCGGCCTCGTCGTCGCCGGCGAGAGCATGAATTTCGGTACCGAGCAGGAACACCTGAACAACGTCGAGCACGCGCGCCTGCACATCACGACACTGAGGCCCCGCGAAGGGCCCGGCATTGAGCTGCTGGAGTACCTCGCGCCACGCGACGGCCGCGTTCCCGGCACACCGATCCGCGCCAACGACATCGCGTATTGGCAAACCACAGTGGTCGTCGATGAGTTGCCGGGTGACACGACCCGGAGGGGTTCACGGCCCGGAAACGCCGCCGCAGCGGTCACGCTCACCGAGCCGACGCTCGGCCAGGTTCGCGCGATGATCGTGCGCGACGATGATGGCCATGCGATCGAGCTTACGGCGCTTCGCTGAGTGGATCTCGTCGGGCCATGCTGGAGCCGGCTTCGCGATCGACCGGATCCCACCGAGCCCAGCGCAGTGCCAGCTGAGGCAACACGAGCAGGTTGAGCAGGGTCGACGTCAACAGCCCGCCCAGGATGACGATGGCCATCGGTCCTTCGATCTCCCGACCTGCCTCTCCATTGCCGAGCGCGAGCGGAAGCAGTCCCAGTGCGGTGACTGCCGCCGTCATGAGGATCGGCACCAGTCGTTCCGAGGCGCCGCGGATCATGGTCGCTGTGTCCCATGCGTGGCCTTCGTGTGCCACGAGGCGTTCGAAGTGGGAGACGAGCATGATCGAATTGCGCGTCGTGATGCCGAACACCGTGACGAAACCCACGACCGCGCCCATGGTCAGCGTGTCGCCGTGCCTCGCGGAGAAGAAGCTCGTCACGTAAATCGCGACCACACCGCCCGCCAGCGCCATCGGGAGATTCAGGAGAACCAGAAGAAGATTGCGCCAGTTGCCGAGCACGACCGTGAGCAAAATGACGATTCCAACCGCCGCCATCGCGCCGTGCACCAGAAGTTCCCGGGTCGCGGCACGTTGCTGTTCGGCGGCGCCCGCAAATTCGATGTACATGCCGGCGGGCAACTGCACTTTTTCGGCGAGCACCTGCCGCGCCTCGGCGACGAAAGACTGCGAATCGCGACCGACCGGCGTGCAGGTCACCACCTGTCGTCGCCGCCCCCCGTCGTGCAGAATCGAGAAGCGGCCGCTGCTGAGAGACACATCGGCGATGTCACTCAAGCGCACTCGCCGACCGGCAGGATTGCTGAGCGAGAGGGCGCCCACTTCCTCGGGATCACGGCGGCTCGCGGGATCGAGCACGACCACGATGTCCGACACCTGACTCTCGCGATAGACCTGCGCAACGACCGTGCCCTCATATGCGGTCTGCACTGCGTCGAGCACTTCGACAGGGCGAAATCCGAGCTGGGTGAGCTTCTCGGCCCGCAATCGCACCGAAATGCGCGGCAACGAGCCCGACGATTTTGCCTGGATCCCCGCGGCGCCCCTGATGGTGCCGAGTACCTGGGCAACCTCATCGGCTTTTGCGTCGAGGGCATCGAGATCGTCGCCGAACAGATTCACGACGACCGGCGAGGTCTCCCCGCTGATGGTCTCGCCGATGCGATCACCGAGGAACGTCATCACTTCTGCCTGCATCCCCGGAGTCGCGCGGAATACATCGCGGATTTCATTCTCCACCGCCTCCATGTCGCGACCCGAAAGATGAGGCTGCAGCTCGACGTGGAACTCCGCACGGTGCGGGCCCCATGGATCCTCACCCTGCTCGGCGCGACCGATCTGCTCCTCCACGGTGGCGATGCGCTTATTTTTCAGCAGTTCCCCGGAAATCTGTCCTCCGACGCGCAACATTTCCGGCAGCGACGTGCCGGGCGCCGTAGTTACTCCGACAACGAAATGCCCTTCGCGAAATTCAGGCAGGAACTCGCCGCCGAGAAACGGGAGCCGGGACAACGCGAACACGCACAGCACCGCCACCACCGAGACGACGATGGTCGAGTGGCGCGTGACTCCACGGAGAACCCTTTCGTATCCATTCCGCAAGCGTATCTGGAGCCGAGGCGCGTCCGGTCCGGAACCGGAGGTCCGTCCGAAAAGAAGGACGGCGAGCGCGGGCGTCAGCGTGAGGGCAACGACGAGGGAGGCGAGGATCGCGAGCAGGTAGCTGAGGGCCAGCGGTGCGAAGAAGCTGCCCTGCAGGCCACTGAGAGTCAGCACCGGCAAAAATACGAGCGCCACGACGAACGTCGCGAAAACGACGGCGTTGCGCACCTCGAGAGACGCGTCGAGAATTACCGTGACGACCGGGCGCGGGGCAGCCGACGCGACGTTCTCGCGCAACCGGCGAAGGATGTTCTCGACGTCGATGATGGCATCGTCGACGACTTCCCCGAGCGCGATCGCAAGGCCTCCGAGAGTGATCGTATTGAGCGTCACCCCGAGCCGGTCGAGCACGACAATTGCCGTCAGCAGCGACAGCGGTATGGCGGTAAGCGAAATGAGCGCCGTACGAAAATGCCCGAGGAAAAGGAGCAGAACCACGGAGACGAGCACCGCGCCGAGCAGCAGCGAGTGACGGATGTTGGTGAGGGACGATTCGATGAACGACGCCGGCCGATGCATCGCCGGATAGAGCGTGATCCCTTCCTGCAACAGGAGCGGCTTGAGGTCGTCCAGTGCCGCCTCCAGTGCACGGGTGACCTCCATCGTGTTCGCTCCCGCCTGGCTCGACAACGTCAGCGCCAGTCCGGGGCGTCCCATGATGAGCGCGTCTCCGAACTTCGGCTCGGCGCCCTCGACGACCCTCGCTACGTCTCGCAGTCTCAGCGGTACGCCGCCGGCTCCGGCAGCCACGACTACGTTGCCCAGAGCCTCCGCGGTCAGCGTCTGACCTTCGCTCTGGATCGAAATCCGCTGATTCTCCGTTTCGACGAACCCGGCGCCGCGCACTCCGCTCGCCAGCCGCGCAGCGCCCAATACGTCCTCCAGAGAGACGTTGTGTGCGAGGAGCTGCTCCGGCAGCACCTGGATCTGCCACTGGCGCACCTCACCGCCGAACACGTTGCACCGTGCCACTCCCGGCACCGAGAGGAGCCGAGGTTTGAGCGTCCAGTCGGCGAACGTCCGGAGCTCCATCGGCGAGAGCCGGTCGCTGACCAGCCCGATCTTGAGCAGATCCATCGTGGCCGAAACCAGCGGCGAAACTTTCGGTGTCTTCACGCCGGCCGGAAGATTTCCTGCAATCTCACCGAGTCTCTCGGCCAGCTGCTGGCGTGCGGGCAGGACGTCGGTACCTTCCTTGAAGACGACCGTGATTACAGAAAGCCCCTGGGACGACTCGGAGCGAAGAGACTCCTGGCTGCCGAGACCGTTGATCGCGCTTTCGATCGGGCGGGTGACGAGTGCTTCGACCTGCTCTGCCGCCAGGCCGGGAGCTTCGGTCTGCACGGTGACCTGCGGCGGAACGAAATCGGGGAACACGTCGAGCTTCGCCTGGTCGGCGACATACACGCCGTAAGCCAGCACGAGGCAGGAGACGGAGACGACGACTCCGCGAAACCGCAGCGAGAATTCGACAATGGCCCTCAGCATAGAAAATTCGGGGACCCTGGAGCGGAGGAAGCCCTGCCGTACCCCGACGAGGCGGGCGACGCTTCGCTGACTGGCTTCGTGCCCGGAGAGCGGCGGATAGTAAAGCTATATTTCCAGAAATTATCGTTCCATTGCGAGGATCCGTTACTGGAAGCCCTGGTGGTGAAAGAGGCGACACGCCTCAGTTCCGCAGGACGCCGTGCGACTTTTGCCGCAGCTCCACAGCGCGTGCTGGCGAACTCTGGACGTTCGTGCGGCAGGAGGTGATACTACCGCGGTGACCCCCGTCCTGCGCCACTACCTGTTGCTCGAGCACATTGCCGGGTCGGCCGTGGTGAATTTCCTGCTCAATGGCCTGATCGCATGGCTCGCATTCCGTCATCTCGAGACGGTTCCGCTGTGGGGATCCCAAAGTATTTTCGGCGACATGGTCGGAACCACGATTATCCTGCCGCTGCTCACCTGCCTGATCGCCACCCGCATCGTCCGCTGGCATCTGCGCGACGGCCGGGTCGGCTCTCCGGGATGGCCGCCCGAATCGTATCGTGTTCTGCGAAGTCTTCCCGACGCTACCTTCGCGCGCGGCCTGGTGATGGGACTCGTGGTGACGGTATTCACGGCTCCGCTGCTGACGGGGCTGCTCGTTACAGCTGGCATCGCGAGCCTCGATCTGCACTCGTTCCTGTGGTTCAAGGCAATCTACGCGGGAGCGCTGGGAGCACTCGTGCAACCGCTGGTCGCAATGCGCGCACTCGCAGACAGCGACGCGAATTAGCGGTTCAGCCGGCCGAAGACGGCACGATCGCGTGAGGGTGCGGTTTGGCGCGCACCTGAAATCGCATTCGGCGCGTAAGGCCGCGTTCCGATTACGATGGCAACGTCACGAAATCGCCGGGTGCCCGCAGAGTTGCCCCCACGACCGGCGCGTGACCCCGAAAATATTTGTTCTACGCGACCGTCGGCGACTACCTCACGTCGCGGGGGACGTGCAGAGTCTACAGCTTGATCGCCGTCACGGCGTACTGAAGGCAGGCGAGTAAATCGTCGCGTTCCAGGTTGGGGAACCCGGCGAGTACGTCGTCGATCGAGTCCCCGCCAGCCAAGTATTCGAGCATGGACTCGACCGGATAGCGCAGCCCTCGAATCACGGCCTTCCCGTGACTGGAGTGTGCCACCACCGTCGTCGAGCCTCGTGTATCGGCGTTTGCTCGTACTTCCGCTGCTCCACCTAGGCGCTTGTGTGTTCATCCAACTAAGCGGCATGACGTGGGCACCGATCGTCATTGTCGATTATGGAGTTGACCCGGTCTCGTGGACACTTTCCCGGTGGGGAAGTAGGAGTTCACGATGGGCAAGACGAGGCAGGCATATCCGCCTGAGTACCGCCGGCAGATCATCGCCCTGGCCCGGGCAGGCCGGTCGGCCAAGGAGCTGGCCAAAGAGTTCGACCCGAGCGAGCAGACGATCCGTAACTGGCTGTTCCAAGCCCAAGTCGATGCCGGCGATCGAAACGACGGCGTGACGACGGCGGAAAAGGACGAGCTCCGAGAGTTGCGCCGGGAGAATCGGCGTCTGCGCGAGGAGCGCGAGATCCTAAAAAAAGCCGCGGTCTGGTTCGCTCAGGAGACCGACTCGACGCCGAGGGGGCGTTCGGGTTCGTAAAGGCGAATCGGACCGAGCATCGCGTGGCCGTGCTGTGCAAGACGCTGGGAGTCTCAACCAGCGGATTCTATGCCTGGCTCATTCGTCCGCCGTCTGCGCATCGCAGACGCGACGAGGAACTCGCGACCAAGATCAAGGCGATCCACCTCGCCTCGCGTGAAACCTACGGCGTTCCGCGCGTGCACTTCGAGCTGCGCGAGGTTCACAGTGAGCGTGTCGGCGGAAAGCGGGTTGCCCGTTTGATGCGGCAGAACGGCTTGGAAGGCGCGAGCCGGCGAAAAAAGTACCATACGACCAAGCGCAACAAAGACGCGAGGCCGGCGCCGGATCTGGTCGAACGGGAATTCACCGCCGATGCGCCGAACAAACTGTGGATTGCAGACATCACGTACATTCCGACGTGGTCAGGATTTCTGTACCTGTCAGTTGTCGTCGATGTGTGGAGTCGTCGCGTCATCGGTTGGGCAATGGCGTCGCATCTGCGAACGTCGCTCATCCTGGATGCGTTCGACATGGCCGTGCAGACCAGAGCTCCGCTCGACGTCATTCACCATAGCGACCAGGGCACGCAATATACGTCCATTGCGTTCGGCGCTCGCTGCCGAGAAGTCGGCGTCCGTCCGTCGATGGGATCGGTCGGCGACTGTTACGACAACGCGATGTGCGAGAGCTTCTTTGCGACGCTCGAGTGCGAGCTGCTCGACAAGCGGCGGTTCCGCAATCAGGCCGAAGCCAAGATGGCGGTCTTCGACTTTATCGAAGGCTGGTACAACCCGCGCCGGCGGCACTCGTCACTGGACTACATGTCGCCGGCCGAGTACGAGAGGAGAAACTGGCTGGCTGCGTAGCAGCCCAGCCCACAACCATCCACGGAAACGGGTTAATTCCAAAC
>DASXOZ010000029.1 GCA_036493895.1 Candidatus Binatia bacterium
CCGCAGCCTGCCAGGGCCGGCGCGCGAGGCTCTACGCGAAAGAGCGAACCGAAGAAACCGCGGACTCGTCGCTGCGGCGCAGCAGCTTTTCGACGAACGGGTCCAGCGCGATTGGCCCGGGCCCCGAGCCTGCGATCCACAGGAAGATCACGATGTAGAGGAATTCGACCAGGCCGAACAACGAGGCTGCCGAATCGACGTTCTCCCATTGCGCCGTCGCGATCGCGACGACCATCGTGCCGACCAGCGGCAGCGCGGCGATGCGGCTGAACAGCCCGACAAACAGCAAGGTGCCGCAAACGAGCTCGATCGACGCGACGAACGGTGCCTGGATCTCGGGGTGAGGGATGCCGAGCTCCTGGAAGAACCCGATCACCTTGTCCAGGTCGTGGAGCTTGCCCCAGCCCGTGTTCATGAACGTCCAGCCGACGGCGACGCGCGCCAGCAGCAGCGGAACCCATGACAGCGCCGAGCCGACGCGGCCGGGAAGATCGTAGAAGAGCTTGTGGACCAGGGACATCGCAGGCCTCCGTTCGGATATTTGCACCTGTGACGCCGGCGGGCCTTCCAAGTTACATTGATTTGGCCGAAGCGGTCGCGCCGGGCCTCAGGTTCGTGGAGCGGTCGTGGGGAATGCCGTACTTGTCGAGGATGTGCGGAGTGGCCGCCTTCACTGCCTGCACGTCGAGCACCATCACCAGCCCGTCCTCGGTCTCGATGCGCAGGTAAGGATCCTTCATGTGGTCGACGATGTCGGCGAAGTGCGCAAGGTCGCGCGGCACCTGGCCGTTGACGGTGCGCACGACGACGCTTTCCCAGTCGAGATAGCCGCGCATCACCGGATCGGGAAGCACGGCCGAGAGCAGCACGACCTGGCGCCGATCGGCCGTCACGGCGCCGGCCTGGTCGACGTACGCGCCAAGATGCGGAGAGACCTCGTCGTACAGGTCGAAGTACTCGCCGGTGAGCGGCTGGAAGACCGCGCCGCCGAACAGGAAGTATTCCGGCTCTTCGCCGACGCGGCGCCCCGGCACCAGCGGCGTCGAGCGCGCGAGCGTGACCTCGACGTCGTGGCTGTCGCCGCCGCGCAGCACCGTCAGCCCGAGCGTCTGGCCGACTTGGCGCGAGCCGACTACCGCGTCCATCGCGACGCGCCCGACCCCGGGCATGGCAACCGTCAGGTCGTCGGCCACGGGATAGCCGCCGATCGACGTGACGACGTCGCCGCGCTCGAGGATTCCCTGGGCCGGGCTCCCGAAATCGACGCGCGTGACGAGCGCTCCGCTCTGGCGCGCGCCAAGGCCGAGGGACGATCGCAGGGCCGGGCTTTCCAGCGGCTGGAGCTGGGCACCGAGGTGGGGAAACCCGTCGTACTTGCCGTCCTCGACGTCCGACAGGAAATGTCGCACGACCGGCGCCGGCACCATGTACCCGACGTTCTCGGCCTGCTCGAGCATCTGCATCGCGACGCCGACGACGGCGCCGTCGCGAATGACGGGGCCTCCGCTGTTGCCCGGATTGATCGGCGCGTCGAACTGCGCGATCAGCAGCCTTTCCTTCGAGTGCGTGTACGTGCCGACCTCGATGCGCGAGATCACGCCGGACGTCACCGAAAGAGTCTCGCCGCCCACCGGAAAGCCGTACGTCTGCACGTTCGCGTTGACCGTCGGCAGCTCGCTCACCGGCAGCGGGCGCGAGTCGTCGAAGAAGTGCTCGTCGGAGACCGTCAGCAGCGCCAGGTCGCAGTCGTGCCCGACGTAGGAGACGGCCGCCTCGTACTGGTCTCCCGACCCTGCCCTCTTCACTTCGACGCCGACGGCATCGGCAACCACGTGCGCATTGGTCAGGATGCGGTGTCCGTCGATGATCACACCGGAGCCCGACGACGCCTGCGTTCCCGTCTTCTGCCACGGGGAAAAGAAGTCCGGCGGATTGGCGTAGACGAGCACGCGCACGACGCTCGACTCGATCGACGCGGGCGCGACGTCGGGAACCCGCAGCGCGGGACTCTCGGCTGCGGCTCCGGGCCGGGCCGGCGCTTCGCCCTTGTCCCCTCGACCGGGAGCCTCGCCGCGCGGACCGGCGACGGCCTCGGCTGCGCCCGGCCGCGTGGGTCCGTCATTGCCGCGCGCAGCGGTAGCGGCCGAGGTATTCGGATGCGCGGCCGCTGCCTGCGGAAACGCCGCGAGCGCGAAAAGCGCGCACGCGAGCATACGGCTCAGGCGGACGAACAGCATCGACCGGACGGACGCCGCCCGGGGAGTGGAGCCCGTGCCCGGCGGCGCAGCCGCCAGCGCGCCAGAACCCGAAGCGTCAAGGGAAAAGGAAACGGTCTGCTTGGAAGGAATGGTCACCGCGTCGCAGGTCTCCCTGCATTCTCTGCTGAAAATGGAGCCGCAAGCTGCGCCGTCGCAGCCAGGGCCCGGTTGGCAAGCCTCTGTTGTACGGACGATCCGCGCCGAGTAGTCACCCTCTGCCGGCGAACAAAGGTCCTTACCCCAGGCAGGAGGGAGTTTCACCATGCGCATCGGAATCGCGTTTCCATCGTGGATCGAGGCCTGGCGAGACTGCGAGGTCGCCGAGGCCGAAGGCTTCACGCACGCGTGGTTCTACGACACCCAGCTGCTGTGCTCGGACGTCTACGCGACGATGGCGCTGGCCGCCGAACATACCAGCACGATGACGCTGGGGACCCTGGTCGCGATCCCGAGCAACCGCATCGCGCCGGTGACGGCCAGTGCGATCGCGACGATCAACGCAATCGCGCCCGGTCGGGTGGTTCTCGGCATCGGCACCGGCTTCACGGGCCGCAACACGATGGGGCTGCCTCCGGTGCCGGTCGCCCGCATGGTCGACTATGTGCGCCAGGTGAGGGGGCTGCTGGCCGGCGAGGATGTGCTTTTTCGCGAAGGAAAAGCCGAGCGCTGGATCCGCCTGCTGACTCGCAACCGGGCCGTCGGATGCGTCAACCTCGACGACCCGATCCCGATCCACATCGCGGCCAACGCGCCGAAGGCCCTGGCGGCAGTCGGCGAGGCCGGCGACGGATGGATCACGGTCGCGCAGACTCCCGAAGGGGTGCGCGCGGGCATGACGGCTGCGACGGATGCCGCCGCCGCCTGCGGGCGCCGCTTTCCCGGCCACGCCCTCAGGCCCGAGACGACGATGCTGACCACCGGCTGCATCCTGCGCCCAGGCGAGAGCGTCGCCGGCGACCGGATCGTGCGCCGGGTCGGTCCGGTGACGGTCGTCGGCGTGCATGCGATGTGGGAAGCGTGGCGCGGCGGCCACGGCTTCGGGCTCGACAACGAAACTCTCGCCCGGGCGTTCGACGACTACATCGAGGGCTACGCCGCGGCGCACCACTCCGGCGCCGACCGCCGCTATCTCGACGTGCATGAGGGCCACATGATGTACCTGAAGGAAGGCGAGCAGGCGTTCGTGATTCCCGAGATGATCCCGATGCTGTCGCTGACCGGTACAGCTGCCGAAGTGCTCGAGCGTTGCCGCATCCTTGCCTCGGCAGGAATCGACAATCTCGCCTTGCAGGCCGTTCCCGGAATGGGTCGCGAGCTGATCGAGGAGTTCGGCCGCGAGGTGATCGCGAAACTGTAGCGTGCCGCGCTGCATCGCAGTGCATGCGGTGCGCATTGGAGATCACGCGGCGCGGCATGGCGGTTCACGCGACGCGCATTCTAGTTCACGCGACGCACATTGCAGCTCACGCGCAGTGCGTCGCACGACCCGCGACGCGCTGCGCGATTTCGCGCAAAAGAAAAGGGCCGTGCCCTTGCGGACACGGCCCTTCGTCTTTGTCGTGGAACCGTTTGGTCCCGTGCTTGGCCTAGTAGCGCCGGCCCCCTCCGCCGCCGCCGCCGCCATAGCCGCCGCCGCGGTTGCCGCCGCCGCCGAAGCCGCCGCCGCCGCCGCCGCCGCCGCGAGGACGATCCTCGCGAGGCTTGGCCTCGTTGACGGTCAGCGCGCGACCTTCGTGCTCGCGACCATTGAGCGCCTCGATCGCAGCGGCCGCTTCCGACTCATTGCCCATCTCGACGAAACCGAATCCCTTGCTACGGCCGGTGTCGCGGTCCGAGATCACCTGTGCGCTCTGCACGTTACCGAACTGATTGAACAGTTCCTCCAGGCTCGAACTGTCCACTCCAAAGTTCAGGTTCCCGACATACAACTTCTTACCCATGACTCAACTCTCCTTACCGGACTGCGGAATCCCTCCGCGTTCCACTTGCTTGCTCGTTCGTACGCGAATCGCAGATCCGATTCGCGCAGGTGGTGTTGTACGACTGAATGGAGGATGCGGCACTTGCGGGTGGCGTACCTGACTCGTTCGACTAACCGACCGCCGGACATCCTACTCGACCGCACGGCAAGGTACAGGGGTCGGCAGGGTTCCCCCGCAGTTCCCTGGCGGGGCCGCAAGGCCGGGGCCTTCGGATCTCCGCCGCACGAGGCCTGAGACCCGGGGCGCCGTCGAAGCGCCGGTCGCGAATTCTAAGGAGAATTTCGCTGAAGGTGGTGAAATCCGTCACCGCTGGCCCGGTCCCGTTCGGCGACGTGGCTCGAGGCCGAGGGCGGATACGGGGCCGCAGAAATTTTGCGGGGCCTGCCGCGGGGCCGCTACCGGGCAGCGGAGGCGCGGCAACGACGCTGCATGCCGGGATCGCGCCCGGCCGGCGACTACTTGCCCGGAATGCCGAGCAGGCCTCGCGACAGCAGGTCGATCAGCGGGAAGTAGAACATCAGCGCCAGGAAGAACAGGCCGCCGAAGATGCAGAAGAAGATCAGGTTCTCGCTGCCCCGCGCGTGCATGAAGATCGCGACGACGAGCGCCGCCTTCGTGAATGCGATCGAGATCGCGATCACATTGTTGAGGGCGCCCATGTTGACGAATGCGGCCGCGACCGTCAGCGCGGTGAATACCATCAGCGCGCCGAAGACGAGCAGGTAGGAGCGGACCGTGGCAGCGGGATCGTAAGCGTGCGACGACATGTTGGGTTCTCCGGTCAGTGCAGTCCGATCAGGTAGAGCAGCGGGAACAGGAAGATCCAGACCAGGTCGACGAAGTGCCAGTACAGGCCCATGACCTCCACCGGCGTGTACCAGCTCGACGTATACGCACCGCGCAGCGCCTGGATCGAGATGTAGATCATGATGCCCATGCCGATGATCATGTGCGTGGCGTGGAGGCCGGTCATCGCGAAGTACAGCGAGAAGAAGATCCTCTGCCGCGGCGCATCGGGTGCCTGGAA
The DNA here is from genome assembly GCA_036493895.1 of Candidatus Binatia bacterium. NCBI lineage: Bacteria > Candidatus Binatota > Binatia (SeqCode) > Binatia bacterium. The sequence continues at coordinate 5,268 of DASXOZ010000029.1, forward strand.
GAACCAGTTGGCAGGGAACAGGCCCTCGACCCACTTGTGGTGGTACTCGTAGCCCTTGACGCCGAGGAAGATGCTGCCGAGGATCATCGTCAACGCGATCCAGAACACGATGCTCTTGCTCTTGTTCATGCGCGCGGAGTGCACCGCCAGCGCCATCGTCAGCGAGCTGCCGATGAGGACCACGGTGTTGAAGCAGCCGAGCGTGATGTTCAGGTGCTCGCTCGCGTGGGCGAACGCGTCCGCGTACTGGATCCGGTACATCAGGTACGCAGTGAACAGGCCGCCGAAGAACATGATCTCGGTGACCAGGAACACCCACATTCCGAAGGTGGCGGTCTCGTACTGCTGCGCAGGCGTCGCGAAGTGAGGCTGCAGCCGGTTGACGGCCCCGGTAGAGACGCCGTCAGACATGTGCGACCTCCGCGGGCGCATGCCCGGTGTGCGCTCCGAGCGCCTCGGCCATCTCGGGGTAATCGTAGGGATCGCTCGTGATGATCGGCGTCGTGTGGAAATTGTGCGGGTGCGGCGGCGAGTCGATCGTCCACTCCAGGCCGAGCACTCCCCACGGGTTCTTGCCCGCGTCCTCGCCGTACTTGAGCGACCACATGAAGTAGCACAGCGGCATCAGGTATCCGATGCCGAGGATCCCCGCGCCCATCGTCGAGAGCACGTTGAGCACCTGGTACTCGGGTGGATAGTAGTGGTAGCGGCGCGGCATACCGGCGTAACCCGCGATGAACTGCGGGAAGAAGGTGCCGTTGAAGCCGATGAAGATCAGCAGCGCGGCCACCTTGGCCGGGACTTCGGGGAACTTCTTGCCGCTGATCTTCGGCCACCAGTAGTGCAGTCCCGCCATGTACCCCATGATCGCGCCACCGACCATGATGTAGTGGAAGTGCGCCACGACGAAGTAGGTGTCCTGCACGTGCAGGTCGAGGCCGAGAATGGCCAGGAACAGCCCCGTCAGGCCGCCGATCAGGAACAGCCCCATGAAGCCGATCGCGAAGATCATCGGCGACTCGAACGAGACCGAGCCCTTGTACATCGTCGCGGCCCAGTTGAAGACCTTGACGGCCGACGGGATCGCGACGGCAAACGTCAGCACCGAGAACACGGTGGCCGCGTACATCGACTGGGTCGTCGTGAACAGGTGGTGGCCCCAGACGAGGAACCCGATGATCGCAATGGCCAGCGAGCTGGCGGCGATGAAGCCGTAGCCGAAGATCTTCTTGCGCGTGAAGGCGGGGATGACCTCCGAGATCACGCCCATCGCCGGCAGGATCATGATGTAGACCGCCGGGTGGGAGTAGAACCAGAACAGATGCTGGAAGAGCACGGGATCGCCGCCCGCCTTCGGGTCGAAGATGCCGAAACCGCAGCGGTCCAGGATCACCATGAGGATCGTGATCGCGATGACCGGGGTGCCGAGCACCATCACGAGGCTGGTCGCGTACTGGGCCCACACGAACAGGGGCAGGCGGAACCACGTCAGTCCCGGCGCCCTCATCTTGTGGATCGTGACGATGAAGTTGAAGCCGGTCAGGATCGACGAAAAGCCCGTGATGAACAGGCCCGTGGCCGGCAGGATCACGTTGGTCGTCGCGAACGCCGTCGAATACGGCGTGTACAGGGTCCATCCGGTATCCAGGCCGCCGGTCAGCGTCGCGATGATGCCGATCGTGGCGCCGATGATGTAGATGTACCAGCTGAGCAGGTTGATCTTCGGGAACGCCAGGTCCTTGGCTCCCACCATGATCGGGACCAGGAAGTTCCCGAGCGTCGCCGGAATCGACGGGATCAGGAAGAAGAAGATCATGATGATGCCGTGGAGCGTGAACGCCTTGTTGTAGGTGTCCGAGTCCAGCAGGTCACCGGGCGGGGTGAGCAGCTCGAGGCGGATGGCACCGGCCATCATGCCGCCGAGCAGGAACATGAACGTGATCGACACCAGGTACAGCAGCGCGATGCGCTTGTGGTCGATCGTCAGCAGCCAACTGCGCACCGTGTGCCCGGCGTTGATATAGGTGACCCTGTCTTGCGTCGCTTCCATGGCTTCCTCTTCCCTCAGTGGGTGGCAGCCGCTTGCGGCGCAGGTCCGCCGCCGAGAGACTTGATGTACGCGATCAGGGACATGACCTGTTCCTCGCTGAGCTGGCCGGCAAAAGTCGGCATCGCCGGCGGGTAGCCCTTCACGACCTTGGCCATCGGCGTGAGAATCGACTCGCGCAGGTAAGCGTCGTCCGCAATCACCTTTTCGCCCGTCGACAGCTCGACCTCGCTGCCCGGCACGTGCGTCAGCACCGGGCCCACTCCGCCGGGCTGCGGAAGATGGCAGGTCACGCAGGCCTTTTCATGGAACAGCGCATCGCCGATCTGGACGGGAGTCTGCGCTTCGCCGCCGGCAGCTGCAGCCGTGCCACCGCCGGTCGCGGCGGGAGCCGCCGCCGGATTGCCGGTCTCGAGCCAGGACTGGTAGTCGGTCGGGTCCATGACGGTGACTTCGCCGATCATCCGCGAGTGCTCGGTACCGCAGTATTCGGCGCAGAACAGGTGGTAGCTGCCGGTGGTCGTGGCCTGGAACCACATCGTCGAGTAGCGGCCGGGAATCACGTCGGCTTTCACGCGGAAGGCCGGCACGAAGAAGCTGTGGATCACGTCCTCGGAGGCAAGCGTCAGCTTGACCGGCTGGCCGACCGGAACGTGCAGGTTGTTGATCTCGCGCCGGCCGTTCATGTGCTGGACTTTCCACATCCACTGCTTGCCGGTGACGAAAACCTCCATCGCATTGGCAGGCGGGATCGAGAGTTTGAAGTACAGGCTGGTGCCCCACGCGAAGATGAACATGACGATCGCGAACGGGACGGCACTCCAGAAAATCTCCAGAGCCGTGGAGCCGTGGATGTCGGCGCCGACGAGGTTGGTGGGCGTGCGGCGGTAGCGGATCGCCATGTAGACCATCGTCGCGACGACGGCGACGGTCACGAACCCGCACAGCGCGATCATGAAGAAGTAGATCAGATCGACTTCGGCGGCGTTCGTGGACGCCTGCGGCGGAAAGAGCAGCACTTGGAACAGCATTCGGTCAGCTCCTGGTAGAGGACGGGTGCGTCTCGCGCCATCGGCTGATCCCGATGTAGCCGGCAAGCGAAAGCACCGTCGCGACGCCGGCCAGGCGGACGATGGCCAGCGCCTGCGCATCGTACTTGCCCATGGTCGGATCGTAGCGGTAACAGAACAGCATCAGCTGGTCGACGACGTTGCCGATCTTGCCGTCCGCCGCCTCGACGAACGCCAGGCGCAGGTCGCGGGTGGAGTACTCGACTCCGAAGAAATAGCGCGAGACCTGCCCGAGCGGAGTCGCCACGTAGATCGCGGCGGCGTGCGCATATTCGCCCGTCTCCGGGATGTAGCGGTACTGGAAGCCGATCGCGTCGGCGACGGCCTTGATGTTGGCTTCGTCGCCGGTGAGGAAATGAAAGCCGTGGCCGTCGGCCTTGCGCTGGTAGCTCTCGATGTAGCTGGCCTTCTTCTTCTTGGCCAGGTCGGGCGTGTCCTTGGGGTTGATGCTGATCGCGATGACGTCGAACTCGTCGCCTGCCGTGAATGACAGCGGCCGCAGCGCCTTGATCATGCCGTTGAGCACGAGCGTGCACAGCATCGGGCACTCGTAGTAGGCCATCGCCAGCACGGCCGGCTTCTTGCCGGGGCCGAAATAGTCGCTCAGGTGAACGACGTTGCCTTCGTCGTCGTGGAACGTCGCATCCAGCGGAAGCTGGGAGCCGAGCTTCTGGGCGATGCCGACGCCGACGAGCGGGCCCGGCGTCACGCCCGCGCCCTGCGACGTGGCCAGCGAGCCGAGCGGCGCCGGGGCGATCGCGCTGGCAGCCGCCGCCGTCACGAACGAGACGACGACGAGCGCGCAGACGACCGATCTGGCGACCAGGTTCCTCATCCGTGCTCGTGCGCCTCCGCAGCGGCCCCTTCGTGCCCTTCGCCGGAGTTGCCGTGCTGCCAGTCGGGCGCGCCGGAGCCTTCTTTCATCTGGGAGGGCGCCACCGTCGACGGCGTCGTCATCTTGAAAGGAACGGGCCCCTGGCGGGCCGGAAGTCCCTTGGCCAGCAGCAGCTCCTTGGCACGCGCGATCGGGATCTGCGCGATGCCCTTGTCCTTGTCGATCCAGCCGTACTTGCCGAGCTCGCCGTTCTCGTACGCGTGCAGCTTCTCGAGATCGGACTTCGGGTCGAGCTGCAGGCGCGGCTCGGGCGGCTGCTTGGCGGCGTACTCGGCGGCAAGCGGGCTGGCCGGCGGAGACACGGCCTCCTGGTGCGCGGCCAGCATGCGGAACGTGCGATCGGCAGCGAACGTGAAGAACACCGTGAAGAACGCCAGGGCCAGGACCGATATCACCACCGGCCTGGTGGAGACGTCGGTCGCCTCGAAGCGAACGTCCTCGTTGCCGGACGAATGGGGATCGTGCTGTTCGCTCATGCGTGCTCGAGCTCCGTGGCGATGATCGGATCATGCAGCGCGACGATCGGATGGGACGACAGCGTCCCGATGTAGCGCCACATCCAGATGCCGCCGATTCCCAGCACCGACGTCAGGTGCAGCGGGCTGATCCAGAACGCGTCGGGCGAGAACGACGGCGTGAGCCACCAGTAGACGTCGACCCAGCGCATCACGCACAAGAGCGCCGCCACCGCAGCCAGCCGCCGCGGCGCCTGCTTGCGCGACTCCGACAGCAGCATTCCGAACGGGACGACGAAGTGCAGCGTGAACAGCGTGTATGTGAGGTACTGCCAGCCGTTCTGGTTGCGCACGACGTACCAGCCGATTTCCTCGGGAAGGTTCGCGCCCCACATGATGATCCACTGGGAAAGCTGGAAGTAACCCCAGAGCATCACGAAGGCGAGCAGCAGCTTGCCGACGTCGTGGAAGCGGCCGGAGGAGAGCACGTCGGAGACGGGCTTGTGATCGGCCATGAGGGCCGAGACCTGGATGGCCAGCGTCATCGCCGTCAGGATCTGCGCGGCCGTGAACATCAGCGGAAAGATGTGCGAGAACCATGCAGGCTCGATCGACATCGCCCAGTCCACCGAAGCCAGCGACATCGACAGGCCCCACACGACGATACCCGCGTGGCTGAACACGCTCTTGCGCCCCGCCAGCGTCTTGTCGAAGCCGCCGAGATCCTCCTGGCGCGACCACGCGACCAGGCGCGTGGCCAGCGTCGACCAGATCGTGAAGTAGATGACCGCGCGCACCACGAACATCGTCGGGTTGAGATAGCCCGACTTGAACTGGAGCACCGCGCTGTGGGCGACCATGTCCGGGTTGGCCCACGGGTAGATCCAGTGCATGCCGAGCGCGACCGGGATGAAGAAGACGGCCATCAGCGGCACGTTGCTCGCCCCGGCTTCGAGCGGCCGGCGGATCGCCGCACCCCAGCGCCCACCGGTCACGTACTGCATCATCAGCAGCGCGTTGGACCCGAGCGCCATCGCGAGCCAGTAGATGAACGCGATCAGGTAGGCGCGGAAGAACTGCTGCGGCTCGATCATCGCACCGACAAGGCAGGCGGCCAGCGCGATGGCGCCGATGCCGAGGGCCGGCGTCTGCAGTCTGCGGAGCACGTTGCCGGCCGAGAGCTCCAGCTCGGCGGCCGTGTACTTTGCGTCACTCACCGTGAGTCTCTCCTTCCGGAGTTGCGGGCCTGGCGGCAGGCGCGGGGGCCGACGCTTCGACGTAGCCGCGGTCGACCTTCAGCTTGTCCTCCGGCGTCAGGTCGGAAGCGCTGGCGTGGTGGCTGAGCTGCAGGGCCTTGATGTAGGCGGCGATGGCCCAGCGGTCTTCGGCCTTCACCTGGAGCGCGTAGGACGGCATCGTCGCAAAACCGTTGGTCATCACGCTGACGAAGTAGCCCGGAGGCATCGAGCGAAGCCTGTCGTCGTGGAACGACGGCGGATGCTTGAAGCCGCGCTGGGCGACCATCCCGTTGCCGTCGCCGACCCGCGAGTGGCACGGCGTGCAGTAGATGTTGAAGCGCTCCTGGCCGCGGTCGAGCACACCCTTGGTCACCGGGAACGGGAACGTTTCGCTCAGCGCGTCGCCGTCGTGACCGGTGTACAGCAGCTTGTCTTCCTTCAACTGGCCGCGTGCGATCGTGCCCTGGATGAGCTGGCGCGAGGCGCGGTGATCCTTGAAGAAGTCACTGTACTCCAGCGGCTCGTACTTCGGTGCGTCGTGCATGTCCTGGCGGCATGCCGAGGCGGAGAGCGCCAGCAAGAGTGCCGCGGCAAGGCGAGGCGCGACGCGGCCGGCGCCGGACCGGCGTTTCAAAAAGGCGTGGCTCACGATGCGACCTCCGCCACCTCGTGCGGCCCGAGGCCGGAAAGGAAGCTCTTCACCGTCGCCATGTCGAACTTGGGGTCCGTGGCCTCGATGCAGACGAAAAAGCGGTCGGTGGACGCGCGAGCGAAGCCCGGCACGTTCCAGACCGGATGGTACAGCAGCGGCAGCCCGTTGATGCCGAGCATGCCGAAGACGGCCGCAAGGGAGGCCAGCAGTACGGTCGTCTCGAAGACCGGCGGCAGGAAGGCCGGCCAACTGAACAGCGGACGCCCGCCGATGTTCAGCGCGTACGCATCCATGCTCACCCACGTCGCCAGCCCGAGGCCCCCGAAAAAGCCCGCGATGCCGCCGATCAGCACGATCAGCGACATGGGGTTCTTCTTCAGGCCCATCGCCGGGCCTGCCTCGTGGATGGGAAACGGGCTGTAGCCGTCGAACTTCGTGTAGCCGGCAGCCTTCACCTTGCGCAGCGCCGCGACGAATTCGTCGGGCGTCACGAACTCGGCCATCACGCCGTACGGCCCTTGTTTCTCAGCGTGCATCAGTGGTGTCCCCCGTGCTTGAGCTCGGCTTCGGGAACCATCGTCCTCATCTCGAAGATCGAGATCATCGGCAGGAAGCGGATGAACAGGAACAGCAGCGTCGTGAACAGCCCGAGCGTTCCGACGAACGTCATGATGTCCCAGATCGTCGGGTAGTACATGCCCCACGACGACGGCATGAAGTCCTGCTGGAGGCTCGTGACGACGATGACGAAGCGCTCCAGCCACATGCCGACGTTGACGAACATCGCGACGATGAACAGTGCGATCGCGCTCGAGCGCACTCGGTGGAGCCACAGCGGCTGGATCGCGATCACGTTGCACAGGATCAGCATCGAGTACGCCCAGCGGGACGGCCCCGTCATGCGGTTGACCATCATGAAGGACTCGAACTGGTTGGCGCTGTACCACGACATGAAGGCTTCGGTCGCGTAGCCGTAGCCGACGAAAAGGCCCGTCGCGAGCATCACGCGTCCCATGTAGTCGAGGTGGGTGTCGGTGATGAAATCCTTCATGTTGTAGGCGACGCGCAGCGGGATCGCGATGGTCAGCACCATGGCGAACCCGGCGTACACGGCGCCGGCCACGAAGTACGGCGGGAAGATCGTCGCGTGCCAGCCGGGGATGATCGAGATCGCGAAGTCGAAGGACACGACGCTGTGCACCGAGACGACGAGCGGCGTCGAAAGGCCCGCCAGCAGCAGGTAGGCGGTCTCGTAGCGGTCCCAGTGCAGCGTCGATCCTCGCCAGCCGAGCGCAAGCGCGCCGTAGATCTTCTGCTGGGCCTTGCTCCTTGCGCGGTCGCGCAACGATGCGAAGTCGGGGATCAGGCCGACGAACCAGAACAACGCGGAGACCGTCGCGTAGGTAGAAACCGCGAACACGTCCCAGATCAGCGGGCTGCGGAAGTTCGGCCAGATCTCCATCGAGTTCGGGAACGGGAACAGCCAGAACGCGAGCCACGGCCTTCCGGTGTGGATGACCGGGAACAGGCCGGCGCAGGCCACCGCGAACAACGTCATCGCTTCGGCGAAGCGGTTGATCGACGTGCGCCAGTCCTGGTTCAGCAGCAGCAGGATCGCCGAAATCAGCGTGCCCGCGTGGCCGATGCCGATCCACCAGACGAAGTTGATGATCGCGAAGGCCCAGCCGACGGGGTTGTTGACGCCCCAGATGCCGGTGCCGGTCATGACCAGCCAGGTGACTGCCATCAGCAGGACGTTCAGCAGCAGGAACCCGATGCCGAAACCGACCCACCATCCCTTGGGATGCTTCTGGTCGCTGACGACCTCGCCGATGCGCGCAGTGACACTCTCGAACGAGTGTCCCGGCGCGATCATCGGGACGTCGTAAGGAGCCAGGTACGCCTGGATTTTCTCGTTGTTGGAAGATGACATCAGGCGTGTCCACCTTCGTGCGCGCGGGTCGGGGGCGCCAGGGCGACGATTTCCGGATTCGGGTTGGAGACGTCGGCAAGGTACGTCGTGCGCGGCTTGGTACCGAGCTCGGCCAGGATCGCGTAGTTGCGCGGCCCGGCCTTGTTCTTCGAAACGCGCGACGCCTTGTCGTTGATGTCGCCGAACACGATCGCGTCGGCCGGACACACCTGCTGGCACGCCGTCACGATCTCGCCGTCCCTCAGCGCGCGGCTCTCGCGGCGCGCGTGATTGCGGGTCAGGTTGATGCGCTGCACGCAGTACGTGCACTTCTCCATGACGCCTCGGCTGCGCACCGTCACGTCGGGGTTGCGCTGCATCTTCAGCGTCTCGGTGTTCCAGTCGGTGTAGAGCAGGAAGTTGAAGCGGCGAACCTTGTACGGGCAGTTGTTCAGGCAGTAGCGGGTCCCGACGCAGCGGTTGTACACCATGTCGTTGAGACCTTCGGTGCTGTGGCTGGTGGCAGCTACCGGGCAGACCACTTCGCACGGCGCCTTCTCGCACTGCATGCACGGCACCGGCTGGTTGCGAAGCTGCGGGTTGTCGAGGCTGCCTTCGTAGTAACGGTCGACGCGGATCCAGTGCATCTCGCGGCCGCGGTCGCACTGGGCCTTTCCGACCACCGAGATGTTGTTCTCGGCCTGGCAGGCGATCGTGCACGCGTTGCAGCCGATGCACGCCGCAAGGTCGATCGTCATGCCCCAGGCATAGCCGTCGTACTTCCAGTCGTCGTACATCGACGTGGTTTCGTGCTCGGGGAAGTCGCCCTTGGGGTCCTTGCGGAACGACTCGATGTCCATCGACCGGTACAGGTCGCGGCCTTCCATGCTGTGGTGGGTCTGCGTCGTCACCAGGTTGAGGAAGACGCCGGTGCGCTGGATCGATACGCCCGAGGCAGCCCAGAGGTTCTTCGAGGTACGCAGCTTGTAGACGTCGAAGCCGACGGCCGTGCCGACGTGGCCGGCAAGCTCGCGGCCGTAGCCGAGCTGCACCGATACCGTGTTCGGCGGCATGCCGGGCAGGATCCACACCGGGCCTTCGACGCTGTTCTCGCCGAGCTTTACGCTGACGATGTCGCCGTTGTTGCAGTGCGCCCTCTCGGCCAGCGACGGTGCCAACAGCACCGCGTTGTCCCAGACCAGGCGCGTCCACGGCCGCGGCAGCTCCATCAGCCAGCCGTTGTTCGCGAAACGCCCGTCGTAGGCGCTCGGATCCTGGCGGAAAACGATTTCGAAGCTGTCGTTGCCGCCGGCGATCACTGCCGGAAGCTGCCCGAGGTACGTCGTGAGGTCGGAGCGCGGCGACATGCCGAGGTCGGCCTTGTGCGTGGCCGGAACGAAGCCGTCGTGCACGGCGCGGTTCCAGAACGTGTCGAAGTCGCCGCCGCTCGTCGTCTGCTTCCAGTAGTCGCGAACGCGGTCGTAGTCGGTCTTGCCGGCCTCGCCCGCCATCAGGCCGGCGATCTCCAGCGCCGTGCGGCCTGCGTACAGCGGCTCGATCAGCGGCTGGACGATCGAAACGGTTCCGTCCCAGGTGCGCACGTCTCCCCAGCTCTCGAGGTAGTGCGCCTGCGGCACGTGCCACAGCGAGTAACGCGACGTTTCGTTGAGGTGGCTGGCCAGGTGCGTCGTGAACGCGACCTTGCCGAGCGCGCCGCGGAAATCGAGATCCGCCGGCGCGTCGTAGACGGGGTTGCCGCCGAGCATCACCAGCGCATCGACCTTGCCCGCTTTCATGTCGGCGACCAGCGTCACGATGCCGTCGTCGGCTGTCGGCACCTGCACTTCGTTCGACTCGGTGTAAAGAACGGTACGGCCGGCGTTGCCGAGCCGCGAGTTGATCGCGTGGCACAGCGCGTGGACGGTCGCATCCTGGCTCGGTCCGGCCAGCACGAGGCCGGTGCCCTTGCGCGCAGCCAGGTCCTTGGCAGCAGCCTTGACCCATGCGACAGCGTGGTCGTCGAGGCCCTTGGGCGCGTTGACGTCCATGCCGATCTCGGAAGCGAGCAGGCGGATGGCAGCGGCTACGTGGCTCGGGCGAAGCGGCAGGCGATGGTCGGCCTTTCCGCCGGTCACCGACGGAGAGCTTTCGACCACGTACAGGCGGTTCATCTTCAGCGACTTGTCGTCGACCTTGCGGCGCGACAGGAAGTCCTTCGTGTAGCGGATCTGCCCGGCGCCGTCGTAAAGGAAGTCCGCCTCGAACGAGACGATGACGTCGGCAACCTTGAAGTCGTAGCGAGGGTCGACGACGCGGTCGAAAGCGAGCAGCGCGCCCTCGCGCTCGTTCTCACGTCCGATGGGCTCCCACTGGTGCCAGCGCGCCTGCGGATACGCGGCAAGGATTTTCTTGACGGTCGCGGCGAACGTCGGCGAGATCGACGGCTCGGTCAGCAGGCGCAGGCCGCTGCCCTGCTTCGGCTTCTGCTTTTCGAGCACGTCGGCGAGCTCTTTGGTGAAGTTCTCGAACGGCAGCGCCTGGCCGGCGCGGTTGAGCGCCGGCGAGCGGTCGGGATCGTAAAGGTCGAGCACGCTGGCCTGCGTGAACGCGGTCGTGCTTCCTCCGCTGGCCGGGTGCTCCGGATTGCCCTCGATCTTGGTCGGGCGGCCCATGTGGCTCTCGACGAGAACCGGAAATGCGGAGCGGCCGAGCGGATACGCCGATGCGAAGTACAGAGGCTGGCCTGGAACGATCTCTTCGGGCTGCTTGACGTAAGGAAGGATCTTCTCGATCGGCTGGCGAGTGCAGGCTCCGAGTCCGGACAGCGCGAGCGAAGCGCCCATCAGCTTGAGGAACTGGCGCCGGTCGAGGCTCGTCGTCAGCGAATCGACGGCGGCAGGGAATTCCGAGCTCACGAAGCTGCGGAATTCTTCGGTGTCGGCCAGCTCGTCCAGGCTTCGCCAGAACGTGCGTCCGTTCCGGCTCGCGAGCTTCTCGCGAAGCTCGGACAGATCGTATTCGGGTGATGTCGGGTCGAAACCCATCTTGTTCCCTCTCAGGCCACTCGGCCGCGAGCTCGCGTCGCCGGACCTTTCCTCAAGCGCCTCAAGTGCTAGCGATGGCAGGTCGAGCAGTCGGTACGCGGCTCGACGTGGTATTGCTTGACCAGCTTCTCGCCCAGCTCGCGCTGCGAGGGACGGTCGGGCTCGTCTTCAGGCTTCCACGTCAGGTCGAACACCTTCTCTTTTGGCCGGATCGCGTTCGCCGGATCGCGGTGACAGTCGAGGCACCAGCCCATCGTCAGCGGCGCGACCGAGTACGTCAGGTTCATCTTCGTCATGTCGCCGTGACAGCTCGCGCAGCCGACACCCTTGGAGATGTGCGCCGCGTGATTGAAGTAGACGAAGTCGGGCAGGTCGTGGACGCGTGTCCACTGGAGGGATTCGCCGGTGCGATAACTGGCGCGCACGGGCTCGAGGAACGGAGCATCCTTCCACATCTGCGAATGGCAGTTCATGCAGATCTGGGTCGGCGGCACACCTGCAAACGTCGAGTCCTCGACCGAGGTGTGGCAATAGCGGCAATCGATGCCGAGCTCGCCGTTGTGATGCTTGTGACTGAACTGGATCGGCTGTTCCCGCGCCTCCTGCTGGCGCGTGACGAACGACAGGGTGTTGAAGCGGTAGAGCCCGAGAAGGGCCAGACCGCCTAAAACCCCGACGCCGCCGAGGATCAGCCGTGCATAGGTATTGCTGCTCGGTTTGAAAGCCTGGGCCATGGAATCCGCAAAATCACCGACCGCTGGGGGCAACGCAAAACGCTGCCTTAATCCGCCTGCGAAAGTCTTGAAGAAAACCTAATCTTGGAGAGCAGGTGCCACCCGCGTGGCGCCTCCTCATCTGACCGAGGCTCGTTCTCGGCAAGTAACGCGCCTCCATAGAGAGTTCCGCCTCACGGGTCGAGCGGTGGATGCACAATTTCCCGAACCGCAAAGCGGGGGGCGCGGGGCGCATGCAGGGGAGCGAGGTGGGATGTCGTGGGCCTGTCCCGCCTCCCGGCGTAGGGATGCCGCGGAGAAACATCGCGTAACTATCTGATTTTACGGCTTTTTCTTCTTCATCGGCAAACCGGGGACCTTGGCCAATGCCGCCGACGCCGGAGCTGCGGGGGCCTTGGCCGGCGCAAGACCGATGACCACGCCTGGATCCCCGTCCGCGTCGCGTGCGCCGACGGATACGCGCCCTTCGGCGACTTTCCTGGCGAGCAGAAGCTCACGAACCTTTTCGCCGCGCGACTTTGCGAGCGCATCGAGGCTCTCGGCAGGCACGTCCTGCCCAGCGACATAACGATCGTACAGCGCCTGGTCGTCGCTGCTGAGGGCGGCCGGGCTCCCGGCTCTCGCACCCGCCGCGCGGTCGCGGGCGAGGAAGGCCTGGCCGAGGCGGCGCTTTGCGAGAAAGCTCACTCCTTTCATGTCGGGCAGGCCCTTTCCGGAGCGCACCCTCTGGCCGAGCATCTGCTCGGCCAGAAGCGGTCTGTCGGCGGCTCCCGTGCGACCGCGCAGCGTCAGTGACATCGCCGGCCGCTCCGCGAGCAGTTTCGCCAGCGAATCCGCCCTTGCGGCGGCGTCCGCGCCCGGCTCGGCCTCGCCCGGCACGCTCGCGATCGGCGCAACGCCGAAGCCGCCGCCTGCGCCGCCGCTACTGCCGCCCCCGAACGCTGCTCCGAGCAGCTTCAGCGGCGCCGTCACCGCTCCGACCAGCGCATCCTTCAGGGCGCTCGCAATGATCGCGCCCGTCGAGACCTGGGCGCCCTTGGCGTCGATCGTCACCGGGATCGTCAGATGGATGTCGCCGGCGGGATTTCGAAGCAGCGCGAGCGCAAGGTCGATCGGCATGCCGAACTGGCGATCGAACGACGACGGATCGTGAAGCGACAAGCCGAGGTTGCGCAGCACGAGATCGGTATCGATCTTCGTCGCCGCACCTTTCAGCGAGACGCGCGATTTTGCCGAAGCCTGGCCCGCGTCCAGCGAGGCGCCGGCCGCCGCGGACGCGTAAGGACTGAGCGCCGGAAGATCCAGGCCTTTCAGCGACAGCGTGAAATCCCCGTTGTTTCCCGCGCGGAGCTGGCCGTCGACGGCAAGCTCGCTGCTCTGCGCAAGCACGGCGCGCACCTTGATGTCCTGCGCGGACGGATCCGGGAAGTGCACGGAGTGCGCCGAGACCGCGAGCTGTCTCATGTTCGAAGTGACCGCAGGATTGACGGTCGTATCGACGAGCGTCAGGTCTCCGGATTCGAGCTCGAGGGATGCAACCTGGACGTCGACGGGCGCCGGCGCCACCGATGCCGCAGGCGTGGCCTGCAGCGTCACGGTCTCTGCGGCCTGCGGCGGATTTGCCCGCGCGCCCGATGCTTTCGATGCTGCGTTCGATGCTTTCGCAGGCGCGCTCCCCGCCTTTCCGGTAACGGGCGCGGAAGTCGCTTTGTCCTTCGTCACATTCTGCGTCCCATTCTGCGCCGCATCCGGCGGCGACGGGCTCGCCGGCTTGATCCCGAGCAGCGCGTTGAGCGACGGCGACGGCAGCGTGTACAGGATCTTCGGCTCGACCAGGCGCACGTCGTCGAAATGCGCGATCGTCGTGCGCGCGGCTTTTCCGGGCTCCGGCAGCGGCACCAGCAGCTCGCCGATCGCAACGTCGAGCTCCTTCCATCCGAGCGCGACCTCGTCGCCACCCGGATCGGAAATCGCGAGCGTGTCGACGTCGACCTTGCCGGAAAGATGAATTGCGGGAGGACCGTGAGCGCCGGCGATGTCGGCGTCGATCGTGAGATCGGCCCCCGCGCTTGCCGTGTGCAGCCACGCAGCGATATCCGGCAGCGAGGCGAGCAGAAGCGGCGGGAACGGAAGCTTCTCCCACTTCAGCTTGCCGTCGTACGAAGGAGGCAGCACGCCGACGTTGCCGTTCAGCGCGAGGCGCCCGTCGCCGATTTCCAGCTCGAGATCGATCGGGAACGACTTGCCCTGGTCCGCGCTGACATCCGACGCGCGCAGCGTCATCGCGACGTCCAGCGGCCCCTTGTCGCTGATCCACGTAAAGGTTGCGCGCGCAATGTCGATCTTCTCGATGTGATAGCCGGCAGCGGATGCAGGCGGCGCCGGTGCGTGCTCTCCGCTCGCAGTCCTGGCCTCGTGCGTGGTCTCTGCTGCCGAAGCCGGCGTCGCCGGTTTCGCGTCGCCGGCCGGCTGCGGTGCAGCCGGAGCATTGGCATCCGGAGCGGCTGCAGCATCGGCAACAGTACCGGCAGGCGCAGCGTTCGAAGCTGCCGGCGGCGCGTTGGCCGGTGCAGAGGCACGCGCGAGCACGAGGTCGCGCCTGACGCGCAGCTTCGGTCCCTCGATATCGACGCCGCCGAGCTTGAAATCGGCTCCGGCCAGTCGCACGTGGTCGAGCGCGAGCTTCTCGAGCGAGAAATCGAGCAGCTCCTGGCTCGTCGCCGGATCGTTGATCTGCACGTCCGGTGTGCGCAGCGCGAACTGATCGACGACGATCGTCCACGGCTGGGACGGCGCGGCCGGTGCAGTCTCGGGCGGCGGCGGCGGAGCAAGCGGCCTGGCATGGAGCAGCGGATTGATGGTGCCGTCGCTCTCGCGGACCACTCGCACGGTCGGTGCATCGAGCGACAGCGCGAGCAGGTGCACCGTGTGCTGGCGCAGCTCGTCCCACGAAAGATGCAGCTCGAGACGCCCGAGGTGCAGCAGGGCCTTGCCGGCATCGACCGGCGGCGCGTGAAGCAAGGCGTCGCCGACGGATACGTCGTCGGCGGCGGCCCCGATCGTCACTCCCTCCAGAAGCACGTCGCCGTGGCGAAGATCGAAGGTCGCCTCGTCGACGTGCACCGGGAGGCCGAGCCAGTAGCGCGAGGCGGCGGCCGCGCCGCGTTCGGTGATCGACGGCAGCGCGGCGCGAAGCGCCACGACGAGCAGGACGAGGCTGGCAAGCAGGATCCACGGCCAGCGCCGCCGCCGCTTCACGGGCACGGCAGTGCCCTGCGCGGCTTCTTTGTCGTTGCCGCCGTCTGTATCGCCCATGATTGCCGCCGCCTCCGTTGTAGCGCGGAACCGTCGCGCCAGGTACACGTGCACACTTGCCAACGGGCCGGGTTTTCGAAAGGGGCAGCGCTGCGAGGACCGGCAGACCAACCACTGTGCACCTGAACGCCGCAGGGCGTTCCGGCGAGCGCATCAGAAAGGAACATATCCATGGCCATCTATCCCGAGCCCGAACAGTTCCAGGCGCTTATGGCCGGTGACGACGGCAAGCCCGTCGTGATGCTCAACCTGCTGCGGTTCAAGCCGCGTGCCGACCCGCCCCACGAAGGGATGAGCGGGGAAGAGGCGTACGAGTTGTACGGACGGGAAATGGTTCCATTTGTCGTTTCCAGGGGCGGACGGCTGATCTGGTCGGGCCGGGTCAAGTCGCAGGTCATCGGAACCGGCGGCGAGGAGTTCCACTCGGTGGCGCTGGTCGAGTACCCGTCGCGCAAGGCTTTCGTCGAGATCGCGATGGATCCGTACGTCGCCGGCATCGGCAAGCACCGGGCGGCAGGCCTGGAGATGCAGTGGCTGCTTGCGACCGAGGCGATGCAGATCCCTTCGTAAATGCTCTGGATGACGAGCGACTTCCCGCGCTAAGCTTCGGCACGGGTCGGAGGGCAATCCGGATGCCACAGAAGAAGATGCGCGGAATCATCCGCCGCACACGCGTGGAGAGTTGCATCGCGGTGGCAGCGCTGTTGCTGCGCTCCGGCACGGCCGCAGCCGCCGTGCTCGCAGTGCCGTCCCAGTATTCGACGATCCAGGCAGCGGTAAACGCCGCCGGCCCGGGCGACACGGTCGAGGTCGCCACCGGAACCTACAACGAGAAAGTGACGTTTCCTTCGAGCGGCACCGCCGGCAATCCGATCACGCTGCGCGCCAAGGCAGGCAACACCCCGGTGATCGACGGCACCGGCATCCCAACCACCGACCTCGTCGGACTCATTTATATCGAGAACCAGTCCTACATCACCGTCTCCGGGATGCAGATCGCGAACCTGACCGCCACCAACGCGAGCGACTTTCCGGCCGGCATCTGGGTGCGCGGCACGTCGCACGACATCCAGCTCCTCGGCAACACCGTGCACGACATCCGCAATCCCGGCTGTGCGAGCTGCGGCGCGCACGGCATCGCGGCGTACGGCACCAACGCGAGCGGCTCGATCCACAATCTCGTCATCGACGGCAACGAGGTTCGTAACTGCGTGCTCGGCTGGAGCGAGTCGATGGTCGTCAACGGCAACGTCGAGCAGTTTTCGATCACGAACAACCGCGTCCACGACAACAACAACATTGGCATCGACGCGATCGGCTTCGAAGGCGAATGCGTCGGCTGCAGCGACGCGCTCGACCGCGCGCGCG
Source organism: Candidatus Binatia bacterium (assembly GCA_036493895.1). Lineage (NCBI taxonomy): Bacteria > Candidatus Binatota > Binatia (SeqCode) > Binatia bacterium. The sequence continues at coordinate 21,998 of DASXOZ010000029.1, forward strand.
ACGGCCTGATCGCCGGCAACCTCGTCTACGACATCGATTCCCTCGGAAACCCGTCGTACGGGAACGACCGCTCGGCCGACGGCATCTACGTCGACGGCGGCACCCGCATCACGATCGAGCGCAACGTCGTCCACGATTCGAACATCGGCATCGAGCTGGCAAGCGAGCACGCGGGCAAGGACACGAGCGACGTCGTCGTGCGCAGCAACTTCGTCTACCGTTCCCAGTCGATCGGCATCGCGATCGGCGGCTACGACACCAGGCGCGGCAGCACCAGCGGCTGCTCGATCGTCCACAACACGTTGTACGACAACGACACCGACCAGTACGGGGGCGGCGAGCTGCTGCTGCAGTACGACATCAGCGGCAACACGATCGAGAACAACGTCGTCTATGCCAACTCGCAGGACCAGTTCGTCGCCAACGAGTTTTCGCTGACCAGCGGCAACACGATCGACCACAACATCTACTTCAGCACTGCCGGCGCCGCTTCGTCGAGCTGGATCTGGAAGACGACGCCGTACACGGGCTTTGGTGCATGGCAGGCCGGCAGCGGCAACGACGCGCACTCGGTGTTTGTCGATCCGGAGCTCGTCAGCCCCGCCACCGGCAACCTGCATCTTTCGGCCGCGTCGCCGGCGATCGGCGCGGCAGTGGCGCTGGCCGCCGGCATTGCCGGCACGCAGGACATCGACGGAGATCCGCGGGTCTCGGGCGCCGCGGCCGACATCGGCGCCGACGAGCTGGCCTGCGGAAATGGAGTGCTCGACGGCGACGAGCAGTGCGACGACGGCAATCTCGTCGACGGCGACGGCTGCGATTCCAACTGCACGCACACCGGCTGCGGCAACGGGATCGTGACGATGGGCGAGCAGTGCGACGACGGCAACCAGGCAGGCGGCGACTGCTGCAGCGCCTCGTGCACGTTCGAGGCCGGCGGCAGCAGCTGCGACGACGGAGACGTCTGCACGTGGAACGACAGCTGTGACGGAGCCGGCCATTGCGGCGGCGTCGCCGAGCTCGAGCCGTCATGCCTCGTGCCGGACCCGGGCACCGAAGGCTCGCGACTGACGATCAAGGCGACGAGCGCCGCGTCGGCCCGGCTTGGCTGGAGCTGGGGCCGCGGACCGGCGATCGCGCTCGGCGATCTCGGCAGCCCGACGACGAGCGACGACTTCGCGCTTTGCGTGTACGTGAACGACGGCATGACCGACCGCGAGCTCGTGAGCTCGCTCGCGCCGGCCGGCTCATCGTGGACGTCGACGACGTCGACGCTTCGCTACTCCAGCAAGTCGCTCGCACCCGGCGGCATCCGCCAGATCCAGGTCAAGGCCGCAGATGCCGGAGCGGCAAAGATCAAGATCAAGGGACAGGGCGCTGCGCTCGGTCTCGGCTCCCTCGGCTTCGGGGCTTCCTCGACCGTCGGCGTCGAAATGAAGAACGTCGCAACCGGGGCCTGCTTCGGCGCCGCGTTTGCGGGACCTTTCCACACCGACGATTCCGCACACTTCGACGCCAGGACCGACTGAGACGCCGCCGGACTTCTTCTCCCGCGGTTTTCCGCTAAAACCCGGCGCATGGAAGCCAGTCCTCTAGCCGGCAAACCCGCGCCGCGCAGCATTCTCGTCGACGTTCCGCGCCTGGTCGCTGCCTACTATTCGCTCGTTCCCGATCCCTCCGAGCCGTCGCACCTCGTCGCGTTCGGAACCTCGGGGCACCGCGGCTCCTCGCTGAGGCATTCGTTCAACGAGGCGCACATCCTCGCGGTCGCGCAGGCGGTCTGCGAGGCACGAAGCGACGCGAAGACCACCGGTCCGTGCTTCGTCGGCATCGACACGCACGCGCTTTCGGCGCCGGCGTTCATCAGCGCTCTCGAAGTGTTTGCCGCCAACGGGGTCGAGACGTTCGTCCAGGACGGCGGCGGCGCGACGCCCACTCCGGTCATCTCGCACGCCATTCTTTCGGCCAACCGCGCAAAAACGAGCGGCCTTGCCGACGGTATCGTCATCACGCCGTCGCACAACCCGCCTGACGACGGCGGTTTCAAGTACAACCCGCCGTCGGGCGGTCCCGCCGACACCGAGCTGACCCGCCGCATCGAGAACCGCGCCAATGAGCTGCTCCGCGCGGGCCTGGCCGGCGTCCACCGCATTCCCTACGAGCGGGCGATGGCGGCTGCGACGACGCACCGCCACGATTTCATCGCGCCGTACGTCGCCGACCTCGCGAGCGCGATCGACCTCGAGAAAATCTCCGGTGCCTCCATCAAGCTCGGCGTCGATCCCCTCGGCGGCTCCAACCTCGATTACTGGGATCCGATCTCGTCGCGCTACAAGCTCGACCTCACCGTCGTCAATCGCGTCATCGATCCTACGTTCGCGTTCATGACCGTCGACAAGGACGGCAAGATCCGGATGGACTGCTCTTCGCCGTACGCAATGGCCGGGCTCGTCGCGCTGCGCCACGATTTTCGCGTCGCGTTCGGCAACGATGCCGATTCGGATCGCCACGGCATCGTGACTCCCGGCGCCGGGCTGATGAACCCGAACCATTACCTGGCCGTCGCGATCTCTTACCTGTTCGCCAACCGCCCGGCGTGGAAGAAAGACACGACAGTCGGCAAGACCCTCGTGTCCAGCTCGATGATCGATCGCGTCGCCGCGGGGCTCGGCCGCCGCCTCATCGAGGTTCCGGTCGGATTCAAATGGTTCGTCCCCGGCCTTCTCGACGGCTCCTGCGGGTTCGGCGGCGAAGAGAGCGCCGGCGCATCGTTTCTTCGCCGCGACGGCAGCGTGTGGACGACCGACAAGGACGGCATCCTGCTCGACCTTCTCGCAGCCGAGATCACCGCGACGACGGGCCGCGATCCTTCGGAGCACTACGCCGATCTCGAGACGCTGTACGGCTCGCCGGTGTACGAGCGCATCGATGCGCCGGTGACGCCGGAAGGAAAGAAGAAGCTCGCGGCACTGTCCCCGCAGTCCGTGACCGCGACGACGCTGGCCGGAGAGCCGATCGAGGCCAAGCTCGTGCGCGCTCCCGGCAACGACGCGCCGATCGGCGGCCTCAAGGTCACCGCGAAAAGCGGCTGGTTCGCGGCGCGCCCGTCGGGAACCGAGGATGTCTACAAGATCTACGCCGAGAGCTTCCTCGGCACCGATCACCTGCGCAGCATCCAGCACGAAGCCGCCGACATCGTGAAGGCGGCGCTCGCGTCCTAGCTGGAGCGCTCGCGTCCGGGCCAGTGCGCTCGCGGTCCGGCTGCGGCGTTCGCGTCCGGATTGCGGCTCAGGCGTTCGCCGTGCGCATCGCGGCGCTCATGCCGCGCATCCTTTCGACGAGCTCGGCCGGTGCTTTCGACGGGCTGCCGCAGTCGAACGGAGGCTGGGGACAGGCCCCAGCACGCTGTTGCCTGTCCCCAGCCTCGTTTCTTACCGCGTCAGCACCTCGTAGGAGCCGGCGAACGCGGGCGCGAGCTGCAACAGCGCCTCGCCGCCGCCCTCGTCGAATGCGCGCAGGATCATCTGCGCGTCTTGCGGCGCTTCGGCCGGCGTCTTCTCCGGGAACGGCGGCGCGGGGTAGTACTCGACGCCGAGCTGGATCGTCTTGGCAATGTCGGTGCCGGCGATCAGCTCGCACAGGAACAGGCCGCCGTCGATGCTCGCCGACACCCCGGCGCAGGTGACGTACTTGCCGTCGCGGTGATAGCGCACCGGAAGGAACTCGGTTCCCCATTCGGGAAGCCGGTCCTGGTAGAACCAGTTCGTCGTCGCCTTGCGTCCTTTGAGCAGTCCGGCAGCGGCGAGGATCGCGACTCCGTTGCAGACGCCGACCGTCCACGTCGAGGTGCGATCGAGAGCGCGAATCCAGCCGAGCATCGCCTCGTCGGTCTCGCACGCGACGCCGCCGGGCCCGCCCGGAACGTAAAGGATGTCGGTCGAGGTCACTTCGGCCATCTCGCGGAACGCGAGCACTCCGAGAAAACGCGTGTCGGCCGCAACGACGCCGCGCTTCGGTGCGACGAACTCGACTTCCATGCCCGGGATGCGCGACAGCACTTCGTAGCCGCCGATCGCGTCAAGACTCGTAAATCCGTCATAGATCAGGATCGATAGTTTCATTGCGTCGTCCTCCTGTTGTCGCTTTCGCGAACACGCTGCGCCCGGCGGGCATCAGAGCGTCGCGACTTTCTCGGTGCGGAAGCGCGCACGGTAGGCGCTCGGGCTCGTCGACAGCCCGCGAACGAAGGCCCGCCGCATCGTCTCGGCCGTTCCGAAGCCGCAGACCTCGGCGATCTCGTCGACTCCGTTGGTGGTATCCTCGAGGCGCCGCCGGGCCGCACCGATGCGCGCCTGCTCGACGAAACGCGCCGGCGTCATGCCGACTTCGCGCACGAATGCGCGCGCGAAATTGCGCGGGCTCATCGCCGCCCGCCGCGCCAGCACGTCGATGCGCAGGTCTTCGTCGGGATGCTCGACGATCCACGCCTGCAGGTCGCGCAGCGGCTCGCGCTCGGCCATCTGCGCTGCAAGCTGCGCGCTGAACTGGGACTGGCCGCCCGGCCGCTTGAGGAACAGCACCATCATGCGGGCCGCGGCCAGCGCAAGGCGGCGTCCGTGGTCCTGCTCGACCATCGCCAGCGCCAGGTCCATTCCGGCCGTCACTCCGGCCGAAGTCCACACGTTGGCGTCGCGCACGAAGATCGCGTCGGGCTGCACCGTGGTGTCGGGGTTCTCGCGTGCGAGCACGTCGCACCAGGCCCAGTGCGTCGTCGCGCGCCGTCCGCGCAGCAGACCCGCAGCGCCGAGCAGGCGCGCACCGGTGCATACGGACGCGACACGACGCGATTCGGCCGCTGCGCGCTCCAGCCACGAGACGAAGCGCGGGCGGCGCATCGTCACATCCACACCAGAGCCACCGGGAACGATGATGGTATCGATGGCGCCGCGGATGCCGCGCAGGCTGCGCGCCGCGACGACCTCCAGGCCTGAGGCCATCTTGAGAGGTCCCGGATTCTCGGCGGCGATTTCGATGCGGTACGCAGGGGCGCGGTCGTCCGCGCCGGGCTGCCCGAGCCGCTGCGCCTGGTCGTCCAGGATGCGCGAGGCCACCGAAAAGACCTCGAGAGGGCCGACAACGTCGATCATCTCGGCCCCGGCGAACGCCGCCATGACGATGCGGCGGCTGGATGGGCCGGCGGGTGTCATGACGCGCAGTATGGGCCGCGGCCGGCCTGGCCGCAATGCCACTGACCCCACTGATCCTGCCAGACCCCCGGGCGACCGGCGCTCCGGCCTGGCCGCAACGCCGCCCTCCTCAGCGCGATTTCATCTTCTCGAGCCCGGCGCGGAATTTCTCGCAAGGGTCTTCGTTGCTCACGCGGGGCGTGAACATCACGAAATCGAATGGAAGTACGCTCGCGTGGAGAAGCGCGGCGTAGTCGCCCTCGTGGAGAGCATCGTCGCTCACCTCGAGCAGTCCCACCGATGCAACCTTGAGCGCCGGCACGAGGCGCCGCAGGTAGAACGGCACTGCGTAATCTTTCCTCGCATGTCCGAAACCGGAGATCAGCACGACGCCGCCATTCGACTGCCCGGCGGCGCTCACGACGACGTCGGCCATCGTGCGGTCGCGCCGCTTCTCGGCGCTGATCATCGGTCCGACCAGATCTTCGCCCGCGTACCCGCAGTGGGAGTCGACGATGTCCGCCTTGAGGGACGCAAGCTCCGACGGAGAGAACGCGAACGATGGATCTTCCCCGGTGGCCGCCGCCGTTTTCGTGCCGAACAGATCCTTCATCTGCGAGCGCGGCAAGTTGGCCGCGCGAACGGGCAGGCCGGCAGCGAGCGCCGTCTCGAACACGGGACGGTACTGGTCGAACGGCGGCCACCCGCTCTTCTGCCACCCGGCAGCATCGGCCACTGCATCGGCGAGCGCTGCCGGCGACTGTCCGGCGTGTGCCGCCAGCGCGTGGTCGAGCGCGTCCTGCTGGGCCACGTCGATCTGCTCGAACGCAACGACCGGCCGCCTGCCCGCGGCAATCAGCTCGCGAAGCAGAAATGCCTGGATGCGGTGATGATCGATGTTGTCGTGCTGCTCGCCGAGCAGCACGACGTCGCTCGCGTCGAGCGCGCGCGCGAGGTCGCCGCGCGAGATCTTCCGCCCGCTCGCGACCTCGTACACGCTTCCCACCAGGGGGTGATCCCGGTCATAAGCCGAGATCCACGTGCGCACTTCCTCCGCGCTTCGCCGGGCAGCACAGCCCCCCGCGAGGCAGGCGAGAAGCGCGATTGCCGCGATGGAGAAGACAGGCGATGGCCGGCGTACGAAGTCCATGAAACTCTCCGGCCCATGACCTTGCACGACGGCGCCAACACCCCAAACGGAATGCCGGATGCGCGCGGCGGAGCATCCGCCGGACGCGCGCACCGGGTAGTGATCGTCGGCGGCGGTTTCGGCGGCCTTGCTGCAGCGCGCGGCCTTGCCGGTCGCGAAGGCATCGACGTCGTCCTCGTCGACAAGCGCAACTTTCATCTGTTCCAACCGCTGCTCTACCAGGTGGCCACCGGTGCGCTGTCGCCCGGCGACGTCGCTGCACCGCTTCGCGAGGCGCTGCGCCGCGCAGCCAACGTCACCGTGCTTCTCGGCGAAGTCACCGACGTCGATGTCCAGGCTCGCGAGGTGGTGCTCGGCGATGCGATGGGCGGCCAGTCGCCGGACCGGCGCCTCGCCTACGACACGCTGATCGTCGCGCCGGGCATGATCAGCAACTACTTCGGACACGGCCAGTGGGAGCGCCTCGCGCCCGGGCTGAAGTCGATCGAAGATGCGACCGAAGTGCGCTCGCGGATCCTGCTCGCGTTCGAGGAAGCCGAAAGGACGACCGATCCCGCCGCGCGAAGCGGCCTGCTGACGTTCGTCATCGTCGGCGGCGGTCCTACCGGCGTCGAAGTCGCCGGCGCGATCACCGAGTTCGCGCGCGACACCCTGCCCGTCGAATTCCGGCGCATCGCCGGCGAAAAAATCCACGTGATCCTGATCGACGGCGGGCACCGCGTGCTGGCCGCGTTCGTCGAGCCGCTGTCGGCGGCGGCGCTCTCGGACCTGCAGAAGATGGGAGTCGACGTGCGGCTGCAGACGACGGTCAAGGACGTCGATGCCAGCGGCGTCTCGATCGAGCACGCCGCCGGCGACGGCGGCGTACCGGTGCGCGAGAAGATCGATGCGCGCGTCGTCGTCTGGGCGGCCGGCGTTCACGGCACTCCGCTCGGCGCCAGACTGGCCGAAATCACCGAAGCGAAGCTCAACCGCCAGGGTGCGCTGGCCGTCGAAGAGGACCTTTCGCTGCCTGGACACGAAGAAATCCTCGTGCTCGGCGACGCCGCCAGCTTCGCAAAGAACCTTGCGGAGCCGCTGCCCGGAGTGGCACAGGTAGCCATCCAGCAAGGCCATTACGCGGCTGAGCTCGTGCGCGCCCGCCTGCGCGGCGAGAAAGCCGTGCCGTTTCACTACGCCGACCGCGGATCGATGGCGACGATCGGCCGCGCCAAGGCGGTGGCCGATCTCAAGTTCCTGCAGCTTTCCGGATTTCTTGCGTGGGTCGCGTGGCTGTTCGTGCACCTGCTGACCCTGGTCGGCTACGAGAACCGCGTCCTCGTGCTGACCCAGTGGGCCTGGTACTACGTGTGGCGACGCCGCAGCGCGCGGCTGATCACTGCGTGGCAGGTGGGAGCGAAAAGGCCGCCGAGCCTCGACCAGACCTGAACAGCAGGAATACCAGGAGCCAGGCAGGTTGCGGAAAAACCCCGGACCGAGGAGGGGTTCTTCCGCAGCCTGCTAGCGCACGCGCTCGATGTACTGGCCGGTCGTCGTGTCGATGCGGATGCGCTCGCCCTGCTTGACGAACGGAGGAACGGTGACGACCAGGCCCGTTTCCAGCTTGGCCGGCTTCGGGCTGTTGGCTGCCGTTGCGCCGCGCATCTCGGGCGAGGTCTCGACGACCGTCAGCTCGATGGTGGCCGCCGGCGTGATGCCGATCGGCTTGCCCTCGTAGGTCTCGACCTCGATCTCGGTGTTGTCGACGAGGTAGTACACGTTGTCGCCGAGAGCTTCGGCATCGAGCGTGATCTGCTCGTAATTCTCCGTGTTCATGAAGTGGTACAGGTCGCCCTCTTTGTAGAGGTACTGCATCGTGTGCTGCTCGAGGCTGACGCGCTCGATCGACTCGGTGGAGCTGAAGCGTACTTCGGTAGCCAGCCCGGTCAGCAGGTTGCGGATGCGCGCCTGCACGAATGCGCGAAGGTTGCCCGGAGTGCGGTGCTGGAACTCGAGGACGCGGTGCGGCGCGTTGTTGTAATTGATGACGATGCCGCGTCGGATTTCGCTGGCGTTCATGGTTCGGGCTCCTTGTGCGCGTGCCGGGATGGCGAGCCTGTCCGGCTGGCCGAAGCCGGCAACTATACAGAAAAGTCGCGACAGGTACAGGGACTCGCGGTCGGCGGCCGGACCGGCAGCACGGGTCGGATTTTCGCGGATTCGCGCTACAGTCCGCGCGCCGGTCGGGCGGCACCGCGAAGGCACCGCGAAGTCCACGAAGCCTCGATGCCGCCGCCGCCCCGACGAAGGATGGTCCGATGCAGGAATCGCCGATCGAGCTGCACCAGTTCTCGCACTCGCACTTCAACGAGAAAGTCCGCTGGACCCTCGACTACAAGGACATTCCTCACGTCCGCATCAACTACATTCCCGGTCCCCATGCGCTGCAAATCCGGCGCCTGACGGGACAGACGCAGGTTCCGGTGCTGCGGATCGACGGACGCGCAGTGGCCGGCTCGGCCGCGATCATCGACCTCATCGAAAGGCAGTTCCCTGCCCCGCCGCTCTATCCTGCCGACGCGAACGATCGCGCCGAGGCGCTGTCGCTTCAGGAGAAGTTCGACGCCACGCTCGGGCCCGAGCTTCGACGCGCCGTGTTCGACGCATGCCTGGACGCACCCGACTTCATCGTCGCGACCTTCGCATCGGAGAAGCCGGTGTGGAAGCAGCGCGCGTTTCGCGCGGCATTCCCGCTCGTGCGCACGCTGATGCAGAACTCCATGAACATCACGCCGGAAACCGGGCGTCGCGCCAAAGAGCGCGTCGACGAGACGCTCGACTACATTGCCGGTCGCGTCGCCCGCACCGGCTATCTCGTCGGCGACACGTTCACGGTCGCCGATCTCACGGCAGCGGCCCTTCTCGGTCCGGTCGCGCTCGTGCATCACCCCGACATGAAACAGGCCGAGCCGCTGCCACCGCGAGTGGCCACGCTGTGCGTCGGCTGGAGCGAGCATCCGGGGCTGATCTGGGCGAACGACATGTGGCGCAAGCACAGGCCGCCACGAAAAGGCGTCGTCATTTCCTGAGTCGAAACAGTTGCCGGCAGCGCATCGGCTCCGCTACCCCGAAAGGAGC